>CAYGSQ010000069.1:0-11280 GCA_964352435.1 uncultured Gammaproteobacteria bacterium
TGCCGGGGTTGGTCAACTTTGCATTAACCTCGGCTTGTTCGCTTTCCAGCGCCTCTATTTCTTTCGGCAAGCTTTCCAACTCTTTTTTGTCAGAGTGACTTAGTTTTTCGCCCGCACTTTTTTTAGCCGCGCTCCTTGCTTGCGCCTTTTTCCTGGCCGGTTTCTTCGCTGCCATTTTTTGCTGGGAGTAACGCAGCCAGTCATCATAACCACCGCCAAATTCCTCAACTACGCCGTTACCTTCAAATGAAATAACTTGCGTGACGGTATTTTCCAGAAAGTCGCGGTCATGGCTGACCAGAAACAATGTCCCTTTGTAGTCTTGCAGCAAACTTTCCAATAGCTCCAAAGTTTCGATGTCCAGGTCGTTGGTTGGCTCGTCTAACACCAGTACATTGGTCGGGCGCGCAAACAGTCTGGCTAACAGCAAGCGGTTGCGTTCGCCGCCTGACAGTGATTTGACCGGTGAACGAGCGCGTTTCGGATCAAACAAAAAGTCTTCCAAATAGCTGATGACATGTTTGCGTTCCGCGCCAATTTCAACAAAGTCTGAGCCCGGACTAATGGTGTCTCCCAACGTCGCTTCTTCGTCCAACGCTTCACGCATTTGGTCAAAATAGGCCACATTGACTTTCGTGCCGCGCTCAACCTGGCCACTATCGGGTTCAATCTCACCCAAGATAAGTTTAAGCAGGGTGCTTTTGCCAATACCATTGGGCCCTAACAACCCGATACGGTCCCCACGCAAGATGCGTGTGCTGAAGTTCTTGATCAGCGTTTTGTCGCCATAGGATTTACTGACATCGGTGAGCTCTGCGACCAATTTTCCAGAACGTTCGCCGGCATCGATATTCAGTTTCACATCGCCTTGACGCTCACGTCTCGCTGCGCGTTCCAAACGCAGTTTTTCCAGCTGTCTGACACGGCCTTCATTGCGGGTGCGACGTGCTTTGATCCCCTGGCGTATCCATACTTCTTCCTTGGCGAGCACTTTGTCGAACTTGGCGGCCTGAGTTTCCTCAATGGCGACCAGTTCCGCTTTCTTGACCATGTAGTTGGCATACGTGCCCACAAAGTCCGTGAGTTTGCCGCGGTCAAGTTCAACGATGCGTGTCGCCAGACGGTTTAAGAAACGCCTGTCATGAGTGATGAATAACACCGCGCCTTTGAAGCCCAGCAACAGTTCTTCCAGCCACACAATGGCATCCAGGTCCAGGTGATTGGTTGGCTCATCCAACAGTAGGACTTCAGGTTCTGCGACCAGAGCACGGCCGAGTGCCACGCGTTTGCGCCAGCCACCGGATAAAGTGGAGATAACAACATCAGCATTCAGACTCAATTTTGTGAGCACGGTTTCGATTTTGGATTGCATCTCCCAGGCACCCAGGCTGTCCAGGTCACGCTGCAAGACTTCCATTTCTTTCATTAAAGTATCGAAATCAGCATTGGGCTCGCTCATCTTGTGGGTGACATCGTGGTAGGCGACGAGCGTTTTTTGTATTGCGCCCAAGCCTTCAGCAACGGCCTCGTAGATTGTATGTTCAGCGTTAAGCGTTGGTTCTTGTGGTACATAAACCGTGCGTGCGGATTGCGCCGTCCAAACTTTGCCATCGTCTAATTTGATCTCGCCAGCGAGTGCCTTGAGCATGCTGGACTTGCCTGCGCCATTGCGGCCGATCAAGCCAACACGCTCGCCTCCGTCTAACTGGAAGGCGGCTTGGTCCAACAGGGCATGATGCCCAAAGGCGAGGGAAGCGTTTTCGAGGGTGATATATGGCATCAGCTATGTGTCTTTATCGCCGCATAACGCGGCTGGAAGTCTGGTCATTTACTTGCCCAAAACCGTTGCAGAGTTTGGGGCCGCTAAATGGGTTGCCAAAGTGGCGGGCATCATCTTTGGACTATTGTGCAAAGAAACGGCTTGGTTCGCACGTTTGCGTAGTTTGCAACACGGGATGTTAATGGGTTTTTGTGCGCGGACGCTGGCACGTGCGACAAGCATAGACGCCCTGCCCAAAGGAGTCTATGCCCGGGCATGTGCTGCGTGGACATTTCGAGTGTTCTGCACGAAGTGGTCGAATAAGTGGTCGAAAGTGAGACGTGTTGGCAGCCTGCGGTGGATCGACCCTTCGGGTACCTGATGCTTGCGCGAAGCTGCTCACACGCGGCGATGATCTTCCCGCGCAACAACGGACACGCGGTTAAGCTGCGTTTTCCAATTTTGTCGGTATCCGATGCCCTGCAGCAGGGAGCTTCCTCTGGCGATTGCAGTAGGTTGCGATGTATTCGAAGATGCTTGATACGCCGGAGATTCACAACGCCGCGCACGCGCAGATAGCAAGATAAACGTTTGGACTACGCAGCGCACGACGTCTATCCTGTGTGCAATAGAACACTGCACCCAGAGCAAGGGGAATCCTTTGAATATTATCTCTCGCATTATTTCCACCAGCGTTGCGCTGGCTATGTTCGCTGTGCCTGTCTTTGCCGACAATCACAGCGGCAAAGCGGAGGCGGTACAAGCCGCCCAAACGGAGCGCGACCGTATGTACGCGCTATTTGCTGAATCTGATGCGCGCCAGCTTGCGCTCAGTCCGATCAGCCGTCTGTTTCGAGGCGATGACAAGGACGCCGACCGGCTCGGTGACTTCCTGACCGATGCCCAGTTTCTCGCCCAGCGCACGGATACACAGCTCAATATGGCGCTGCTCGCACAGATCGATCGCGCCAAGCTGAACGTGACTGATCAACTGGCATACGATGTCTTCAAATACAACCAGGAGCAATCACTCAAGAGCAGCACGGACGAAATCCGCGCGCTTACAGAAGTCCGCCCGGTGAATCACTTCAGCGGTTTCCACACCTTTTACCCCAATTTTGCCAGCGGTAATGGCGCCGCGCCCTTCAAGACCATGGAGAATTACGAAGACAATTTGTCGCGCCATGATGACTATATCGTCATCATGGGCCGCGCAATTGCCAAGTTTCGCGAAGGCATGGAAAGCGGCGTTGTCGAGACCAAGCTGACCATCAACAACGTGATCGACCAGTTCGATACGCTGCTGGCGATCCCCGTCGAGGAATCGCAGTTGATGGGACCGGTGGGCATGTTCCCTGAAGAGTTTTCGAAGAAAGACCAGAAACGTCTAACAAAGGCTTTCGAGGCAAAGACCAAGGCGGTCTACGCCGCACACGAGCGCATGCGCGATTTTCTGCGCGATGAGTACCTGGCCGCCGCCCGCGACAGCGTTGGCATGAGTGACATGAAGGGCGGCGAGAAGCTTTATCAGCAGCTCATCGAGCAGACCACCACGTTGCCGCTGACCGCAGACTATCTTCACACGCTGTGTCTGAGCGAAGTCGCGCGGATAAAATCAGATCTCGAGAAGGTGAAAGCAGAGGTCAGCTTTGAGGGCACGCTCAATGAGTTCTTCGACTTCGTAAGAACCGCGCCTCAGTTCAAGCCCGAGAGTCGCGAAGCCCTGACGCAGGCGTACTACGATCTCGGTGCGCAGGTCGACGAGAAAATCGGCGACTACTTCTCGCTATTGCCCAAATCAGAACTGCGTATCGAACCCTACGATCCATCTGTCGAGCAATTTAGCGCCGGCGGTTCGTATCAGTCGGGTACGCCCGACGGCTCACGCCCCGGCACGTTCTACTTCAATGCCTATGATCTGCCGAGCCGCCTGACCACCGGTAACGCCACGCTCTACTTGCACGAAGGCGCGCCCGGGCATCACTTCCAGATCAGCCTGGCGCAAGAAAACACCGAGCTTCCCAACTTTATGCGCTTTGGTGGCAATACTGCCTTTGTCGAAGGCTGGGCACTGTATGCCGAGACGCTGGGCTTTGAAATGGGCTTTTTCGACGACCCATACAACCGTTACGGCACGCTGCAAGACGAACAGCTTCGAGCGATGCGTCTGGTGGTCGATACCGGCATCCACTCGAAAGGTTGGTCACGCGAGCAGGCGATCGTGTTCATGCTGAACAACAGTGGCATGACGCGTACCGAGGTAGTTGCCGAGGTAGAACGCTACATTGCGATTCCGTCGCAGGCGCTGGCGTACAAAGTCGGCGCGCTGAAGATTCAGGAATTGCGGGAGAAGGCCGAGCAGGCGTTAGGTAAGAATTTCGATCTGAAGGCATTCCATGCTGAGGTATTGAGTACGGGTTCATTGCCGTTGCCGGTACTGGAGGCGAAGATTGATCGGTGGATCGCTAGCGTCAGCGCGGCCCTGGGGGGCGTCCCGTAGTTTGGAGATTGGTCAATTAATCGCGGAATCATAAGATCGGGGAGTTGTCATTGTGATTGGCCGAATTCGAAAAATCGCGATGTGGATAATGCGAGCCCTTGGCATTCTCGGGGTCATCACCGCCGTCGTGGTGGCATTCCGGTCACCCTCACTGGCCCGCGATTGGGATCCGGACGTCCGGGTGTTGGCCAGCGTGCAGGCGCTTGAGAACGGCAAAGTGGCACTGCAAAACATCCGCGACTGGCGCTACACCCGAACCGACGTGGTCGACAGCGAGTACTTCGATGCGACATTCGACCCGGACGATATTGTGAACCTGTGGATGTACGAGCAGAAGTTGAGTAAATCGGGACTCATCGCGCACACGTTTCTGGTCTTCGAATTCGACGAACGCTACGGTCCCGCTCGGTACCTGGGGATCTCTGTTGAGACGCGTCGCGAAGTCGGGGAGAATTTCTCCATTGTGGGCGGCGTGCTCCGCAGCTTCGAGATCACGCACATCTGGGCCAGCGAACGTGACCTGGTAAGGAGGCGCGTGGAGTTCCTTGACTACCCGCTCACGCGGTTTCGCCTTTTGGTCCCTGCCGAAATTCGCGCCCAGGTCTTTCGCAAGCTTACGGAAGAAACCATGGGCTTGGCTGACTCACCCGAGTGGTATAACACCGCCCTGAACAACTGCACCAGCTCGCTGATTCGATACGTGAACGACAGCGTGCCGGGGGCCATCCCATCACACCACTCGTACGTTTTTACAGGTAGGACCGCAGGGTATCTTGGTCGACTCGGCCATCTCGATATTGAGTCGGCTGTCCTGATTGACCGGGCGTTTCTTGCGTCGAACGAGTTACGGTAGGTTACGCGGCGGCATTGCCAAGTTAACTACCCAGATTTGGTAGAGTAGGGCATGCACACGTACAAGCACCACAGATTTCCGCCAAGCATCATCAGTTACGCTGTTTGGCTGTATTTTCGATTCAATCTCAGCCATCGCGACATTGAAGACATGCTGGCTGAGCGGGGAATAACGGTAAGCCGCGAATCAATACGCCTTTGGTGTATAAAGTTCGGCCGGCAATATGCTCGACGATTGAAGCGAAACCATCGAGGTTACGGCGATACGTTTTTCATCGACGAGGTCTTCGTGAAGATCAACGGCAAACAGCATTACCTCTGGCGGGCGGTGGACCAGGATGGCGAAGTGGTTGATGTATTTCTCCAGTGTCGCAGAGACGGCCGTGCCGCAAAGCGTTTCTTCAAGCGCCTGCTACGAAGTCACGGCGGCGAGCCAAGGAAGATTGTGACCGACAAATTGCGGAGCTATGATGTCGCGCACAGAGAGCTGATACCGGACACGATCCACGACAGATCGCAATACGCCAACAACCGCGCGGAATTGTCGCATCAACCGACGAGAGTTCGTGAGCGAGGGATGCGGAATTTCAAATCGCTTAGACACTGCCAGCGTTTCTTAAGCGTCCACGCTGCGGTCTACAATTTGTTCAACCTTGCGAGGCACTTGGTCGCTGCCGATCATTACAGCAATCTCAGGACAGGTGCGTTTTCTGAATGGAGAAGGGCAGCCGCTTAAATTTGGACCAGTACGGTTTTGTCTCTGCAGGTGTTAACTTGCCAATACCTGCTGGACGATTTCGGAGGCTGAGGTATGCGAGCCGTCGTTGTGTGCTATTTTTTTGTGGCCGTTGGGCTGGTGGCGGCCGTTGGCGGTTGCGCCGATCGCGGTCCCGCATTGGTGGAATACACCGGCTCGATCATGGGCACGCACTACAGTATCAAGGTGCTCGATACGGCACCGGGGGCCGACCGCGATGCGTTGGCGGACACCATCGACGGGACGCTTGCCAACATCAATGCCGCGGTGTCCACCTACGATGCGGACAGCGAATTGAGTCGCTTCAATGCGAGCGCGTCGACGGAATGGATCGACCTGTCGGCCGTGATGCATACGGTGCTGGCTGAAGCATTACGTGTTAGCCGCCTGACCCACGGTGCCTTTGATGTCACCGTGGGGCCGGCGGTCAACCTGTGGGGCTTTGGACCGGACGGCGTGGCGGACGCGCTGCCAGCGCCCGAGCAAGTTGACGATATGAAGCGGCGCGTCGGTTTTGCGCAGCTTATGCTGCGCGATTCGCCACCGGCGCTGCGCAAGGCACGTCGTGATGTGTACGTCGATCTATCGGCTATCGCCAAAGGTTACGCCGTGGATCGCATGGCCGAGCTGCTGGACGCACGCGGTTTCGAGCACTACCTGGTGGAGATTGGTGGCGAGATGCGCGTGCGCGGGTCGAGTGCGCGTGGCGGCGCGTGGCGTGTGGCCGTGGAGAGACCACTATCCAGCCAGCGCAGCGTGCAACGCATCCTGACGCTGACCGACACTGGTTTGGCGACGTCAGGCAACTACCGCAATTTTTTTGAACGCAACGGCAAGCGTTATTCACATACAATCGACCCGCGCACCGCGCGCCCCGTGGCCCACGCGTTGGCATCGGTAACCGTTCTGCATCCGTCCGCCATGACAGCCGATGCGCTGGCCACGGCGTTTAGCGTGCTGGGCACAGCACAAGGACTGGCGCTCGCCGAGCGCAACGATATCGCCGCCCTGTTTATCGACGTCAATGGCGAGGTGCTGAGCGAAGCGGCCAGCACGACGTTTCGTGAAAAGCTGCCGTCAACATGAACTACCTCGCCCTATTGCTGGTCACGTTTCTTATCGTGCTGAGCGCCATTGCGGCGATGTCGATTGGCGTACTTTTTGGCCGCCAGGCGCTCAGCGGCAGTTGCGGTGGGGTCGGCGCAAACGGTAAATGCCCGCGATGCACGGGCGACGGCGTGTGCAAAAAACGACGGCTACCAACGTCAAAGGGGGACCGACATGCCTAAATCCTGTACTGCGGCCGATTACATGGCAGCCAGTCTCGTCACTTTCACGCCGAACACGCCGGTACTTGATGCCATTCACCAACTGATTGAGAAACGCATCTCGGGCGCGCCGGTAGTCGATCAGCACGGCGACCTGGTCGGTATGCTAACCGAACAGGATTGCCTGAAGGTGGCGTTGACGGCCGGCTATCACGGTGAGTTGGGCGGTCGTGTTGCCGAGTATATGGCGCAGGACGTCGAGACCATTGATGCAGGCACGAACATTGTTGACCTCGCCCGCAAGTTTGTAGACGGGCACTACCGTCGCTTCCCGGTGATGGATGACAATCGCATGGTGGGTCAGATTAGCCGGCACGACGTGTTGCGCGCCCTCGGAGACCTTGCCCGTGGCGGGGTTTAGAACGCGCGTTGGCCCAGGCGCGCGACGCAAAACCACGCTGCAACAACCGCGAAAATCGTCAGTGGCAAATAATGCGGCGCAAGGCCGATGCACGATGGACAGCCATGGGTTGCGGTGATCCGCCATCGGCCCAGTTCCGGCGATTGTGACAACTACGTATGGCTCTTGGCGTGAACGATGTCTAGCGTGAGAGCAATGCTATGCGCGTGTGCAGTAGCCGCAATAGGGGGTAGTGAAAATGCCGGCAACAAGATCAATTTGGGCAGGTATGTGTTTTCTTCTTTTAACCGCAAGCTTGGTCAACGCGCAGGAGCCTGGCCCCGCGCGCGAAGCGGTTGTGCGTCACATGCACGAGCACGTCAACTCGGTCAATGACATCCGCACAGCGATTATCGCGGGCCGTCTGGCCGGGGTACGTGAGCCAGCCAATTGGCTCGCCAATCACGAAACAGTAGACGGCTTGCCCGGTAACTGGCGCGCTTTTGTTACGGCGTTTCGTGAGCAGGCCGTGCGCGTGGAACGTGCTCAGAGCCTGGTTGCGGCCGCCATGGCGACGAGTAACCTGGCGTTGACCTGCGCCGGATGCCACGCGGCCAACGACGTCAAGATAGAATTCGAGCGCGTAGAAAAGCCGCCCAACGACCTGGACGATATCGCAACGCATATGCAGCGTCATCGATGGGCCGCAGATCGTATGTGGGAAGGGCTATACGGACCGTCTGAACGGTCCTGGAACGAGGGTGTCGATATGCTTTTGGATGTGCCCTTGCAACCGGCCGAGATCAAGGGCACTCACGGCGCATCCCACGGCGAACTCGGGCCGATGGCGCGCGAGGTGCATCTGCTCGGCAGTCGCGGCATTGGTGCCCATTTGCCTGAGCAGCGCGTGCAAATCTACAGCCATTACCTGTCGCTTTGCGCCAGTTGCCATACGATGCTTGGTCGCGGTCCTGATAAATAGCTGCGCTAATTCGCGTCGTGGCGGCGCAACACCACGGGTTCAGCAGCGCCCAGCGGACGGCAGGCACGGTTTAGGTATGAGTGCTAGACAGACTGCTGCCAGCCACTCTAAAGTAGAGGTATGTTAACGCGAAGCAACGCACGGCCAGAGCGCAAGATCGACGTTGCGATGCCTCAAGAATAATCCAGTCTAGTGTCCTGTTTCGCTAATTCGCTGAATTATTCCGGGCCAATTTCTGCGCTGGCGGCGTTGTGGCTCCTTGCCATATACCCGATATGCCTCGTCGCCACGCCTTGCCAGCACAAAAATTGACCGCACAATATTTCAACGAATTAGCGAAACAGGACACTAGCCCCGCCATGAATACAGTTAGCCGCTGGTTTCGCCGGCAGATTGCCAACCCCCAGGTCGTCACGTTGTCGTTGGCGTTGCTCGCTGGCAGCGCCGCCGTCTATTTCTTTGGCAGAATGCTCGCGCCGGTGCTGGCCGCCGTGGTCATCGCTTATTTATTGCAGGGCCTGGTCGTGCGTCTCACCCGGATCGGAGTGCCGCATCTGTCTGCCGTGGTGGTGGTGTTTCTCACTTTCGCTGCATTCATTCTCTTGCTGTTGTTTGGTCTGATGCCGTCGTTGGTGCGTCAGCTCACTGCGCTGGTCACCCAGGTGCCGGCCATCCTTGCGCGCCTGCAAACGGTCTTGCTCGAAGTTCCCAAAAAGTATCCGGACTTTTTCTCCGAGAATCAGATTCAGGAATTTGTCTCCGGGCTCGGCTCCGAGGTCGTCGGCATGAGCCAGACTTTGTTGAGTTTTTCGGCAACCTCACTGGTCGCACTGGTGACGGCGATCGTCTATTTGGTGTTGGTGCCATTGCTGGTGTTTTTTATGATTCGCGACCGCGAGCGGATTGTAAGTTGGCTCACGGACTTTTTGCCCCACGAACGACAGTTAACCAGCACCGTATGGCAGGAAGTTGACGCGCAAATTGGCAACTATGTGCGCGGCAAGTTTTGGGAAATCCTGCTGGTTGGCGCAGTGACCTGGTCCGCTTTCTCGCTGCTGGGGCTGGAGTATGCGCTGTTGCTGGCCGTGCTAACCGGCGTATCAGTGCTGATTCCCTACGTGGGTGCGGCGGTGGTGACAGTGCCGGTCGCGTTGGTCGCCATGTTCCAATACGGTGTGACGGCCGAATTCTATTACGCGGTCATCACCTACCTGATTATTCAGGCACTGGACGGCAACTTGCTCGCGCCGTTGTTGTTCAGCGAGGTGGTGGATCTGCATCCAGTCGCGATCATTGTGGCAATTTTGATTTTTGGTGGCCTGTGGGGTTTTTGGGGTGTGTTCTTCGCAATCCCTCTTGCCACATTGATTCAGGCCGTTCTACGCGCCTGGCCGGGCGCGCCACCCGAACAGAACGCGAGAGTGAGCGCGTGAGAGGCAAGGTAGCGCGGGACCTTCTGATCCCGCTGGAAAACTACCCCCACGCCACGGAATCGACGACGCTGGGCGAGGCTATCGACATTCTGGAAACGGCTCAGATTGATTTTCGTCAGCGTAAATCAGTTCCGCGCGTACTGTTGGTGTTTGATTCAGACAACCAGCTAATGGGCATGGTGCGCCGGCGTGACTTGCTGCGCGGCATTGAGCCGCAGTTCGGCGAACAGCTTGATGTTGCGCACCCCGAAGCGCACGTCAAGCTCGAGGTTGATCCCGAACTAACCGCGCTGCTGTCTGAAATCGATCCCGAGCAATTGCGAGAGAAACTTGCTTGCCCCCTCGAGTCGATTGTCAGGCCGCTCGAGGCGAGCGTGGATATCGACGATCCTTTCTTGAAAATTGTGCGTGAACTGGTGAGCAAAGATACGCACATTGCGATTGTGCTGGACGCTGGCCGCCTCGCGCGCCTCGTACGCACACAGGATCCGCTCGACCTCGTGCCCAACGCCGAAGGCAGAACGGCCGCGAGCGCCCAACGACAACTTTTCGGCAGCCGATTACTCAGGCGCGATCGGCGATGTGCCGCGTCTGCCCGGTGGCGTCCGCCTGGCGCCCCGCGCAGCGCGCTTCAACCTCGCAAAGTTTGTGGCACTGCTGACGGGCGTGGCTGGCTTCGCGCTGTGCGCGTTGTTGCCCGAGTTGCCCGACGCCGTTGATCCGCAGGGTGCGCATTTCGCGCTGAGCAAGCAGGGACGACTGGCGCTGGGTCTGTTTTTTCTCGCCGCTATTTGGTGGGTGTTCGAGGTCGTGCCGGTGGGGGTCACGGCCATCACCATTGGCGTCGTGCAAGCCGTGTTCCAGATCCGCGATGCACGCGCGGCGTTCACCGACTTCATGGACCCGTCGGTGTGGTTCATTGTCGGCGCGCTGACCATTGGGACGGCGTTTGCCACGTCCGGTCTGACCAACCGTATCGCTTATCGGATGCTGGCGTTGGTGGGCGAGCGCGTATCGATGATCTATCTGGGATCGTTCGTCATGACCGCCGGACTCACGCTGGTGATGGCGCATTCGGCCGTGGCCCCGGCCGTGTTTCCGCTACTCGCGGTGATTCATGCGATCTACGCCGACGGCGAGCCACGCACGCGTGTGGGCAAGGGCTTGTTCATTGGTATGGCGTTTACCGCCGGAGCGGGGAGCGTGATTACCCTGTTCGGCGCCGCTCGTGGTGCCGTCGCTATCGGGTTTTATCGCGACGTGGTGGGCCGCGAGGTTAGCTTCTTCGAGATCAGTTACTACATGCTGCCGCTGGGCATCGTCATGATT
>CAYGSQ010000070.1:0-11203 GCA_964352435.1 uncultured Gammaproteobacteria bacterium
CCAGGAAGACGACCGCCCCCATGATGTCTTTCACCGTGTAGTACGGATGGAACGCAATGCCATCGAGCGGCTTGCCGTTCTCGTCTTTCAGCTTTTTGATGTCCACACCGTCGGGGTTGTTCGAACCCACTTCGTGCAGCGCAGCCAGATGCACCACGATCAGGAACACCAGAATCAGCGGCAATGCGATCACGTGGAAAGCAAAGAAGCGGTTCAGCGTGATGTCCGAAATAAAGAAGTCACCACGAATCCACTCGGACAGCGCCTCGCCAATAACCGGGATGGCCCCAAACAGCGACACAATCACCTGCGCACCCCAGTAGGACATTTGGCCCCACGGCAGCAGATAGCCCATGAAGGCTTCGGCCATTAGCAGCAGATAAATCAGCATGCCGATGAGCCACAATAGCTCGCGCGGTCGTCGATACGAGCCGTAGAGCATGCCGCGGAACATGTGCAGATACACCACGATAAAGAAGAACGACGCGCCGGTGGAGTGCATGTAGCGCACTAACCAACCCCAGCGTACGTCGCGCATGATGTATTCGACTGACGCAAACGCTTCGGTCGCAGACGGCTTGTAGTTCATCGTCAGGAAGATGCCGGTCACAATTTGAATGACCAGGACAATGAGTGCCAACGAACCGAAGTAGTACCAGAAGTTGAAGTTCTTCGGCGCGTAGTACTCGCTCAGGTGGTTCTTGTAGAACGTCGAGACATGATGACGATCATCAACCCACTGACCGAGGCTGCCAACGCGGCGGCCAAGGCGATCGATCATTCGGTCGGCTGAAGTGCTCATGCGGCAGCGCCTCCGTCTTCGCCGATAATCAAAACGGCGCTGTTAAGAAACTGGTGCGGCGGGATCTCAAGATTGGTCTGCGCCGGCACGCTTTTGAAGACGCGGCCCGCCAGATCGAACTTGGAGCCGTGACAGGGGCAGAAAAACCCGCCGTACCACGGTTGCGCCACTTCCGCTGCGTTGACGCTGGGGAGATACTGAGGTGCGCAACCCAAATGGGTGCATACGCCCTTCACAACCAGGAACTCTTCATCGCGTGAGCGCATGCCGTTCTTGGCGTAATCAGGCTGCAAGCTCAGATCAGAGGCCGGGTCGGCCACTAGTGACTCGCCCTTTGCGATATTGGCGATGGACTCAGGCGTGCGACGCACGATGAACACGGGCTGCCCGCGCCACTCGACACGTAACATGGAGCCGGTCTCGATTTTCGAGATGTCCACCTGCACCGGCGCGCCCAAAAACAGGGCACGCGCGCTGGGTCGGAAATAGGTAATAAACGGGGTTGCGGCCACGGCTACACCTGCACCGCCGACCACTGCGGTCGCCAGCGTCAGAAAATGGCGGCGACTGTTGTCTTCCACCTCACCTTCTTGTGCCGTTGCCGGCTGCGTTGAATCTGCCATATTAATGTTGTCGATGTCTGGTTAAAAACTTCGGGTTTCCGGCCACTTACGTGTCCGGCGCAGGGTTTTGGTGGCCCTCAGGCCACGCGCATTATACACACCGCTTTGCTGCATTGCCTATAAGCCAGTTGTCGTACATGACGGGGCGCACTGCTACACTACTTCGGGTTATCGACAGAAGTAGATTTATCTTAAAAGGCTCATGAACCAGACCGCCGCATTTATCGCCAAATCCGTCGTCGCCGGACTGGCACTGGCGTTCCTCGTTGTTGCGTGGAATCCGGCGCTGCTGGCCCCGGCCGCCAATGGCCCAATACTGACTTTCGCGGACGCCGTGGAGCGCACGGCGCCGTCGGTGGTGAGCATCTACTCGGCATCAATGCCCGCGCAAAGCACCCAGCCCCGTGCGGGCAACGCACCGGCGCTTACAGCCACCAGCCTGGGATCCGGGGTCATCGTGACCGAAGATGGCTATATCGTCACCAACGCCCACGTCATTCTAGGCGCCTCGGACCTGTTTGTATCCTTGCAAAATGGCGACGTCGCGGCGGCCAGGCTGATCGGCAGCGACCCGGACACCGATCTGGCGCTATTGCACATCGAGGCCACATCGCTACCTGCGATGCCATTGGGTGATTCCGCGGCCGTACGCACCGGCGATATCGTAATCGCCATCGGCAACCCGTTCGGCATCGGTCAGACGGTCACGCAGGGCATCGTCAGCGCAACCGGTCGCAGCCAGCTCGGGCTCAACAGTTTTGAAGATTTCGTTCAGACAGATGCGGCGATCAACCCGGGCAACTCCGGCGGTGCGCTGGTCAACGCGACGGGCGAGCTGGTCGGCATCAACACCGCCGTCGTCACCGGTCGCGGGTCAGAGGGCATCAGCTTCGCCATCCCCGTCAACCTCGTCGAAGGTGTCGTCGCTCAGCTGATCGAAAACGGTCGCGTCATCCGCGGATGGCTTGGGGTCAGTGCACGCAATCTCGCACCGGGCTTTGCCAGCATGCTGGATATCGACGGCGGCGGCATTCTGGTCACCAAAATCTATCCGGACACCCCGGCAGAGCGGGCCGGCCTGCGTGAAGGTGACATAATAACGTCGGTTAACGATGAGCCGATTGTTCAGCTTAAAGATGCACTGCATCGCGTGGCGCGCAGCCGACCGGGCAGCACCATTATGCTGTCGGGCCTCGACGTCACGGGCCAGCCGTTCAACGTCACCACCATGATCATTGAACGCCCTGCCCCGCAACCCGGGTTCGCACGCGGCAGCTAGTGTCCTGTTTCACTAATTCGCTGAATTATTCCGGGCCAATTTCTGCGCTGGCGGCGTTGTGGCTCCTTGCCAAATACTAGCTCGTCACGCGCCCGATGCGCGCGCCCAGATTCCGTAGCTTCTCCTCGATACACTCATAGCCACGGTCGATGTGATAAATCCGCGACACGAGCGTTTTGCCATCGGCCACCAGGGCCGCCAGCACGAGTGACGCCGACGCACGCAGATCGGTGGCCATCACCGGCGCGGCGGTTAGACGTTCTACACCACTGCAGTACGCCGTATTGCCATCCACCCGGATTTGCGCGCCCATGCGCTGCATCTCCTGTACGTGCATAAAGCGGTTTTCGAATACCGTTTCGGTAATTCGTGAATCCCCCTGCGCCACCGCATTGAGCGCGACAAACTGGGCCTGCATATCGGTGGGAAAATCGGGATAGGGCGCGGTGGAAATATTGACGGCACGTGGTCGGCCGGACATCGAAAGCTTGATATAGCTCTCGCCGATCTCAAGCTCGGCACCTGCATCCGTGAGCTTATCCAGCACGCTGCGCAGATGTTCCGGGCGCACATCCTTGACGGTCACCTCACCCCGCGTCATGGCACCGGCCACCAGGTAGGTGCCGGCTTCAATCCGATCAGGCAGAACGTTGTACTCGCCGCCGTGCAAACGCTCGACGCCGTTAATAGTAAGCCGCGAACTGCCCGCGCCCTGAATATCGGCGCCCAGTGTATTGAGAAAATCGGCCAGATCGACCACCTCGGGCTCGCGTGCGGCATTGTCAATAATGGTCTGCCCGTCAGCCAGACAGGCAGCCATCATCAGGTTTTCCGTGCCGGTCACGGTCACGACCGGCAGATCGATATGGGCGCCACGCAGTCGGTCCGCACGGGCCCGGATGTAGCCGTTCTCCACATCAATATCCGCGCCCATCGCGCGCAGGCCATCGACATGCAAATTGACCGGTCGCAGACCAATCGCGCAGCCACCTGGCAGCGAGACGTCAGCACGCCCGAAGCGCGCAACCAAAGGTCCCAGCACCAGGATGGACGCCCGCATGGTTTTGACCAGCTCATACGGCGCCGAAAAGTCGTTGATCGTGCTGCTATCCACCTCAATCCGCATCTTTTCGTCAACGGTCACACTGACGCCCATTCGGCCCAGCAGCTCGACCGTCGTCGTGATGTCTTTAAGGTGTGGCACATTGCCCACCGTAACCGGACCCTCAGCCAGTAGTGTGGCGGCCAGAATGGGCAAAGTCGCGTTCTTGGCGCCCGAAATCCGAACCGAACCGCTCAGGCGCTCGCCGCCCTCAATCTGCAGGCCGTCCATGCGCTCAGGCGCCGCTGGCCGCGTGCTCGTCCGGGGTTAGCGTCTTGAGCCCCAGTGCGTGTATCTCGCGTCCAACCGCGCTGCCGAGGACCTTATACACGCGCTGGTGGCGCTGCAGTGGTCGCATGCCCTCGAAGGCGGCATCGATCACGGTGGCTTCAAAATGTGTGTTGTCTTCGCTGCGCACGTCGATGGTGGCCTCAGGCAGGGCCTCGCGTAACGCCGTGGCGATCTGATCGGGGGTCATAGTGTCTCCAGCCCGGGGGCGGTGATTGGGAAAGTCCCACTTACCTGAACGGGCCAGAGCGGGGGATAATTAGCAGCGATAATAAAGCAATCTGTGGCCGACCTGAACTACCCTCGCCCGTGACGGTGACAAATGCGCCCTGTGGTATGGTGTGCGGCCGCTTCTGACGTTGGAACCGCTGCTTGGAAACCGTATTTGTCGCCGCCGTACTCGCGGGTTTTGCACTGCTGATCTGGGGCGCGCATCTGTTCGTCGTCGGCGCCGCTGCAACCGCACACGACCTCGGCGTTTCACACCTGCTAATCGGCGTGACCATCGTGGGGCTCGGCACGTCTGCGCCCGAGCTATTGGTCTCGGGCAATGCGGCAGTTCAAGGTGTGCCCGGCATCGCGATCGGTAATGCACTGGGCTCCAACATCGCCAACATTGGCCTGATCCTCGGCATGACCGCCCTGATTGTTCCGCTGACGGTGCAATCGCAAACATTGCGCCGCGAAATGCCGGTGCTGCTCGCGATCACACTATTGACGTTGCTGCCGTTTCTCGACGGTTACTTCAGCCGCATGGAGGGGCTGGCTCTGATTGCCGGACTGGTCCTCATGCTGGTCTGGCTGATTCGGGCAGAAACGGTCAACAAACCCAGTCGCGATGCGGATGTGTTTGACGACGAAATTCCAAGTGACATGTCGCTCCCCAAAGCGATCGGCCTGACAATTGTGGGCCTCATTATTTTGCTCGGCAGTTCTCACTTGCTGGTATGGGGCGCACGCAATATTGCGACCGCATTGGGCGTGTCCGACCTGGTCATTGGACTGACGGTCATTGCCATTGGCACCAGCCTGCCCGAGCTCGCCGCATCACTGACAGCAGCCATGAAAAAACAACACGACATCGCCATTGGCAATGTGATCGGCTCCAACATGTACAACCTGCTGGCCGTCATGGGCGTCGCCGGCGCGATCTCGCCGACGCGACCCGAACCCGATGTACTGCAACGCGACTTTCCGGTCATGATCGGCATGACCGTGATTCTTTTTGCGATGGCCTATAGTCTCAATGACGAGAAGGGTGGTCGCATTACCCGCATGGAAGGCGCCGCACTGCTCGCTGCGTTCTTCGCGTATCAGGTCTTCGTCATCATGGATAGCTTCGCGTGAACCAGATCGACCCCATTCGCAGCGCCCGCAACGTGCTTGAGATTGAAGCGCGCGCCATCAATGAACTCATCCCGCGCCTGGGCGAAAAATTCACCCAGGCGTGCGACATCTGTCACGCATGCAAAGGACGCGTTGTGGTCACCGGCATGGGCAAGTCCGGCCACATTGCCGGCAAGCTCGCCGCCACACTTGCCAGCACCGGCACGCCCGCGTTTTTTGTGCACGCCGGCGAAGCCAGCCATGGCGATCTGGGCATGATTACCCGCCACGACGTCGTGCTGGCCATTTCCAACTCGGGCGAAACCAGCGAGCTGGCAGCGCTGTTGCCAACCATACGCCGCCTCGATGTACCGCTAATCTCGATGACCGGCAACGCCAACTCGACGCTGGCCAAAGCGGCAACGATCAATCTCGACATTAGCGTGTCAGCAGAAGCGTGCCCGTTAAATCTGGCACCGACCGCCAGCACAACCGCAACCCTTGCACTGGGTGATGCACTGGCTGTCGTATTGCTCGAGCTGCGTGGTTTCACTGAAGAAGATTTTGCAAGGTCGCATCCCGGTGGCCGCCTGGGTCGCCGCCTCACGCTGCGCGTCGGCGACATCATGCGCGCCGGCGACGATGTACCGGCCGTCTACAATGGCACCATGCTGGCAGAGGCGCTGGTAGAAATTTCGCGTAAAGGCATGGGCTTCACCGTCATCATGGATGAACAGCGTCAGCTAACCGGCGTATTTACCGACGGTGATTTGCGCCGCGCGCTGGACACGCGCAAAGACATTCACAGCACAACAATCGATGAACTCATGATCGCCGACTGCAAAACTGTTTCCCCCGAGGCGCTGGCGGCCCATGCGGTTGACGTCATCGAAACCCATCGCATCACGACGCTACCCGTGGTCGACGATCAACGGCGTGTGTGCGGCGCGCTCAACGTACACGACTTGTTGCGCGCAGGTGTCATGTAATGGACACGCTCGCGTCGGGCATTCGTTTGCTGGTACTCGACGTTGACGGCGTCCTGACGGACGGTCGTGTTTTTTACGGCGCGGGCGGTGAAGT
This sequence comes from uncultured Gammaproteobacteria bacterium, assembly GCA_964352435.1. GTDB lineage: Bacteria > Pseudomonadota > Gammaproteobacteria > Steroidobacterales > JBCCMA01 > JBCCMA01. Next base: position 6,504 of record CAYGSQ010000070.1, read on the forward strand.
TGCCAAAAGTTTTCATGTGCGCGACGGCTACGGTTTGCGCCGCGCATTGAATGCCGGCATGCACATCGCCATAATCAGCGGCCGCCCCTCCGAAGGCGCGCAAATTCGTTTCGACGAACTGGGCATTGAGCATGTGTATCTCAACTGCAAGGAAAAAGAAAAAACCTTGCGCGCGCTGCAAGCGGAACTTGACGTCACCCCGAGCGCCACGGCCGTCATGGGCGACGACGTACCCGACCTCGAAATGATGGCGCTCGCAGGACTCAAGATTGCCGTCAACGATGCTCACGCCGACGTCCGTCGCGCGGCGGATTTCGTGACCACGCTGTGCGGCGGCCACGGTGCCGTGCGCGAAGTGTGCGACGCTCTGCTCAGCGCCACCCAAAGCACGCTATGAGCCCGCGCGTGCGCAAACTATCGTGACGACGCGCACGGCATGGATGATTGTCAGCCTCGCCGTTCTGGCCGTTATCAGTTACTTCCTGGTCAACCGCGACACAATTGATGACACGAGCCAGGATGCTACGTTGCCCGACGGCTACTATCTCAATGACGCGGTTCTAAGCTCCACGGACGACAGCGGTGTGGTGCAATATGAACTGCGCGCACAACGCATCGACCACCGCTCCGACGACGGCAGCATCGACCTGCAGAGCCTTGAGTTGGACTACGGCAACAGCACAAACCTTTGGCGCGTAAGCGCAAGTCGCGGACAGATGCCAAAATCCAACAACTCGATCGCGCTCAATGGCAACGTGACGACACGTTTACTTAATGCAGCGGCACATGGTGCAACGCAAATGACCAGTGATTCGCTCGATATCGACATCGCAGGTCGCACCGCCGCCACCGATGACCCGGTAACGGTGAAATTCGAGGGCGGCAACCTGACCGCCGTCGGCCTGACCGTTGACCTTGCGAACGAAACGTTTACGCTAAGGTCACAAGTAAAAGGCGTGTTTGAAGCGCCGACACGTTAGAATCGACGCCATGCTCACACGCCAAGTTATTGCGGCCATGATCGTTCTCGCCGTTGCTGTGCCGGTTGCCGCGCAATCGGCGGACGACCGCCTGACGATCAAGCTGGACGCGGAGTCCACCGAGGCCAACGGCCAGGATGGTGCGATATCGTTTCGTGGCATCACCATCGAGCAGGGCGACACGTTTATCAAAGCCGATGAAGCCCATTCGTCCGGCCTCGATTTTCGCAACAGCACGTGGATATTCGAAGGCGGCGTCCAGTTTGGCGCACGTGGGACACGGGTTTCTGCGGGCAAGGCGGTGCTTGAGTTTCGCGAGCAGGAGCTAACCAGCGCCACACTGTCCGGCGCACCGGTCAACTTTAGCCAAAGTGCGGCCGCAAGCGTCAAGCTAAGCGGCAACACAGCGCGCCTCGAGTTTGCGGCAAGCACGCTCAACAAGGCGTACTTCACAGGCACTCCCGTCAACTACGAACAAATCAGCGATACGCTAAGCACAATGGCCCGGGCCGACAGTGTGTTTTTCGATGCGCCAAAGGGCACCGTAACGCTGCAAGACAATGCCTGGATCGGCGAAGGCAGCCGCGAGATCACCGGCAATCGCATTACCTACAATTACACCCAGCGCTCCGTGGTGGCAGCCAGCGACGCCAACGGTGATGAGCGCGTCACCATCACGATTGCACCGCCCGCCCGTGAGGAATCCTCTGACGATGAGTGAGCTGCGCGCCGAGGGCCTCAAGAAGAGTTACAAGTCGCGCCAGATCGTGCGCAACATGACCCTTGAGGTTGGTAGCGGCGAGGTGGTCGGACTTTTGGGCCCAAATGGGGCCGGCAAAACCACCGCGTTTTACATGATCGTTGGTCTGGTGCGCGCAGATGGCGGGCGCGTCATGCTTGACGACAACGACATCACCGCGCTGCCCATGCATCGACGGGGACGCCTTGGTATGGGTTATCTCCCCCAAGAGGCGTCAATTTTTCGCAAGCTAAGCGTGGCCCAGAACATCACCGCAATATTGGAAACGCGCGCAGAGCTTGATCGCGCTGCCCGTGAGCGATTGCTGGAAGAACTGCTCGACGAATTCAACATTTGCCATGTGCGCCAGTCGCTGGGCATCAGCCTGTCCGGTGGCGAACGCCGACGCGTCGAGATCGCGCGCGCGCTCGCGGCAGAGCCCAGCTTTATCCTGCTTGACGAACCCTTCGCCGGGGTGGACCCTATCTCGGTGCTCGACATCCAGCGCATTATCGGCCAGCTCACCAAAAAAGGCATAGGCGTGCTGATTACAGACCATCAGGTGCGCGAAACACTGGGCATTTGCGGGCGCGCCTATATATTGGGCGACGGCGAGGTCATCGCCCGCGGTACGCCAGAAGAGGTCCTCGCTGACAAGCGAGTACGAGAAGTTTACTTGGGCGACAATTTTCAACTATAACGGTTGTAGATTGTCCGGCGTCTTGACTTTACGTAATTGAGAACCAGGTCATTGATATGGTGCCCTACGCGACGATAATTAAAGGTCGAATTGCAGCATCTACGATTGACCGACAGGCCATTATCTTAAACCCATGCTAAAACCCTCCTTACAACTGCGGATCGGTCAATCTTTGACCATGACACCGCAGTTGCAACAGGCCATCCGCCTGCTGCAACTTCCCGTCGCGGAATTGCAGTCCCAAATTCAGGAGGCTCTTGAGTCCAACCTGATGCTGGAGTCTATCGAAGACGAAGGCGGGCCCAGCGACGCGCCCACCGACGCCAACGCGCCGGAACCTGTCGCGACGCCCACCGCTGAAGGGGCCACCGAAAATCCGGATTACGAACGCTCCGAGGCCACCACCGCGGACAACGATGCGGTCGATGAGTCGTGGGATCGCGGCGTCAGCGCCGCCGAAACGCGCGGCAGCGGCGGCGAGGCGCCGATCAATCAGGAATACGCCGACCTGTCGGGCGAAACGCTGGCCGATCATCTGCTGTGGCAGCTCGAGTTTGAAAAATTTTCACCACGGGAAGTGGTCATCGGTCAGGCGATTGTCGATGCCATTAACGACGACGGCTACCTGACCGAAACTATCGAAGTCATTCACGGCATTCTCGCCAACGAAGGCGAAGTCAGCCTCGAAGAAGTCGAGCAAGTTCTGCAAAAAGTTCAGATGCTCGACCCGATTGGTGTGGGCGCGCGTTCCCTGTCCGAGTGTCTGCGCTTGCAGTTGCAACAGCTCGACGAACAAGGCGGCGCACGCGACCTCGCCATTCGCATTGTCGATGACTACCTCGAGCTACTGGCTGATCACCAACACTCAGTGTTGCGCCGACGCCTGAACGTTTCCGAATCGGACCTTGAGCTGGCCATCGCATTGGTGCACTCGCTACAACCCAAACCCGGCTCAGGACTCAACACGCAGCCACCCGAATACATCGTGCCGGATGTATACGTACGCAAAGTCGACAACCAATGGATTGTCGACCTCAATCCCGGCATGACATCGAGCATTCGCGTCAATCAAACCTACGCGAAACAAATTGCGCGCGGCTCCGAGCACTCAACCTTGCGTTCGCAGCTGCAAGAAGCACGCTGGTTGGTACGCAGCCTCGAGATCCGCAACGAAACACTCATGAAAGTTGCGCGCAGCATTGTGCATCGTCAGCAGGAATTTCTTGATCGCGGAGACGAGGGCATGAGCCCAATGGTGCTGCGCGACATAGCAGAAGAACTGGAGATGCACGAATCGACGATTTCGCGCGTAACCACCAACAAGTACATGCACACACCGCGCGGAATCATTGAGTTCCGCTACTTCTTTTCGAGCCATATCGGCACAGACGACGGGACCGAGTTATCATCGGTGGCAATCAGAGCGAAAATTCGCAAGCTGATTGCGAACGAGAATTCGACTAAAGCATTAAGCGACAACAAGATCGCGCAAGCTCTGTCGGAGTCTGGCATTAACGTTGCACGACGCACGGTCGCCAAGTACCGCGAAGCAATGTCAATTCCTTCTTCGAGCGAGCGTAAAAAACTGGCGCGTATTCAACAAGTGGGACAAGGAGCATAACCATGCAGCTGAACCTGACCGGACATCACATCGACATCACGGAAGCCTTGCGCAATCGCGTCGAGGAAAAAGTCGCCAAAGTCGAGAGACACTTCGATCACCTAACCAATGTGCACGTGATATTGACGGTCGAAAAGCAGCGCCACAAGGCGGAAGCCAAAGTGAATGTTCCCGGCGAAACGCTATACGCCGAATCGGTGGAAGACGACATGTACGCCGCTATCGACACGCTCGTCGACAAGCTTGACCGTCAGGTCAAGAAGTTCAAAGAGAAACTGACCAACCACCATGTCAAAGAAGCGCACAAGATGCGCATCGACACCTAGCACCGGAACTGCAGCAAAATGAAACTACATGCGCTGGTCGGCGCCGACCGCGTTCGCGTGGATGTCGCCGCGCGCAGCAAAAAACATGCGATTGAGCTGGCGAGCGAGTTGCTCGCCACGGCTTACACCAATATGAGCAGCAACACGCTGTTCGACGCCTTGATCGCGCGCGAGCGACTGGGCTGTACGACGCTTGGCCAGGGGGTTGCTCTGCCGCATGCAGCGCTGCCGTCGGTCGACACCAGCGCTGCCGCTGTTATCAAATTGATCGAACCCATTGCGTTCGACGACGATGACGACGCAGCGGTATCGCTGATTGTCGCGATGGCCATAC
>CAYGSQ010000071.1:0-6058 GCA_964352435.1 uncultured Gammaproteobacteria bacterium
GATCCCCCGCCCGCAGATTGACGTCCACCAGGTGCAGCTTTAAAAAGCTGGCGCCCGGGACGGCCACGTTGTCGGTCCAGACCTGTTTGCCGTCCGCACCGCGGGTTGCCGCGGTCAGATCCGGCGTCACCTTGAGCGCCATCGCATCGCCGACGGTTTGTCTTTCCGCACTGGGGGCGGCCTTGTTGGCGTTCGCGGTCACCGCGATCGTCAAGCTTAATGTTAGTAACACCAATGCATTGCGCATGTTTCCTGTCTCCCTTTGTGACGTGATAGCCGAGCTTTTCACTGCTCTACGGCTGATGCGAAAGTAGCCCGTAGCTTCGATGATGGCAATTGCCCTCATGTGGATTGGATGAGCAGTCGCTACAATTGCTCAATAAGTGACCAATTTGCGACGCGCGTCTCATACCGGATGCATCAACGCATGGCACACTGACGCGGCAGGAGATACCATCCCGCCGAAAAATGGGTTATCGTCAAAACCTAAGAAATACAGTCGGTTCAAGGAAGTTTTTCATACTGTCTGTGCGCCAACGAAAAGGATTTTAGTTAGCGCACGAGCAGCCATAGATTTGGGTTACAACCGTTCAATGAATGAGCAGCGCACAAGTGGCGGCGGCTTGGATGTTCTTTACACCAAGATCGCGGTCGATTTTCAAAATTTGACCAGCACCGGATGGGATGACTCCATTCATGAGTGCCTGTTGTCGCTGCAAGCCGCCGTAGCGGTAGACTCGGTCTTTATTGCGCTGCTCGATGCCACCGGCTCGTACATTAAAGATGTGCGCAGTGCGTCATCGGGTGCGCAGCCGTCCGAGCCGCAAAAACTAAAATCCGTCACGCTTGAAGAGTTGCCGTGGCTGTCCAGCCGCTTGACGCACATGCGTCTGTCCGAAATTCTCGACAGCCATTATCACAGTAACGAGATGGCGATGGACTGCACTGTGCTGCAAAGCGCGTCGATGCGTTCCATGCTGATCATTGCTATCAGCATTCACGATCAACCCGCTGGATTCATGGGCTTTAGTTCATCGGCTCCTTGCGACGCGTGGGATACCAACCTGCATTTGCTGCTCAAGCTGATGGGCTCAAGTCTTGCCAGTGGTCTTGAGCGATTGCGCACACACGACATGTTTGAGACCGAACGCGAGCGCAATGAGCTGGCGTTGTACAGCGCCAACGATGGGCTGTGGGATTTCGACACGTCTACCAACAAGGTGTACTTCTCGCCGCGCTGGAAACGCATGCTCGGTTATGACGAAGCCGCCAAACAAAAAGATTTGCCGGAGTGGCGAGCACTGGTGCATCCCGACGATCTGGCGCGAGTGCAGGCCGGCATGCGCGATCACCTCGATGGCCGCAGCGACCTGTTTGAAAGTGTGCACCGCATGCGTCATCGCAACGGCGAATGGCGCTGGATGTTGAGCCGAGCCAAGGCCCGCCCTGATAAAAATGGTCGTCTGCGTCGCCTGGTCGGTGTTGAGCTCGATATCACCGAGCGCAAGCTTTACGAAGAAGCCCTGTTCCGCGAAAAGGAAAGCGCTCAGATTACGCTGCAGTCCATTGGTGATGGCGTCATCACAACGGATGCCGACTGCCTGGTCGAGTACCTCAATCCGGTAGCCGAAGGGCTGACCGGCTGGAAGCTGGACGATGCAGCGGGTCGGCCGGTCGATGACATCTTCCGCGGGTTTCATGAGGAAACCTGCGAACCGCTCGAAAATGCCCTGGCCGTGGCCATTCGGCGCAAGCGCTCAATCAAATCGATTCGACCCACTCTACTGATCCGTCGTGACGGCAATGAGCTGTACATCGAGAGCACGGCATCGCCTATTCGCGACGGCAACGGCGCCATCGCCGGCGGCGTGTTGGTGTTCCATGATGTGAGTGAGTCGCGGGAGCTCAACCGCAGGCTCAGCTATCAGGCTAGCCACGATATTCTTACAGGCCTTGTCAATCGCCGCGAATTTGAAAGCCGACTGGAACGCGCCCTGCGCAGTGCCAAGGCAGACGAGGCGTCCTACGCTGTGTGCTATATGGATCTCGACCAGTTTAAAATGGTCAATGACAGTTGCGGCCACACGGCTGGCGACACCTTGCTGGGCCAGCTTGGCGCGCTGCTCAAATCCAAGATTCGCTGGCGCGACACGCTCTCGCGACTGGGTGGCGACGAATTTGGCCTGTTGCTCGAGTCGTGCACGCTCGAGGAGGCGATGGAGACGGCCGAGTCCCTGCGCCAGGCGATCAGCGATTTTAAATTTACCTGGGACGACCGGACATTCCGTTTGGGCGTCAGCATCGGTCTGGTGCCGGTAACGCGCGAGAACGATGACATCACCAGTATTTTGAGCGCGGCCGATAGTGCCTGCGCCGCGGCCAAGGAAGCAGGGCGCAACCGCATCCATTGCTTCCAGGAAAACGACATCGAGATGATGCGTCGTCGGCGCGAGATGGAGTGGGCCGCACGTATCAATACGGCGCTTGAGGACAATCGCTTCGAGTTGTTCCGTCAGGTTATTATGCCGTTGTCAGGCAACGCCCAAGGCGACCACTACGAGCTGCTGCTGCGCATGCGCGACTCGAAAGGTGCGCTGATCTCGCCGGAAGTGTTTATTTCGGCGGCCGAGCGCTACAACATCACGCCCAACATTGATCGCTGGGTCATTGATCATGCGCTGCGTTGGTTGGTCGACAATCCCGCGGAGCGCGACAATCTGGCACTGTGCTCCATCAACTTGTCGGGCCAAAGCCTTGGCGATGACAAGTTTTTGCCGTTTGTGATCGACCAGTTCAAATCCAAGGGGCTCGATGGCTCCAAAATCTGTTTCGAGATTACGGAGACGGCGGCTATCGCGAGCTACACGCAGGCCAACCGCTTTATCAACTCGCTCAAAGAAATCGGCTGTCAGTTCGCGCTCGACGATTTCGGCACTGGTTTGTCGTCATTTGGCTATCTCAAGCATTTCCCGGTCGACTATCTGAAGATCGACGGCAGCTTCGTCAAAGGCATCCTGCACGATCCGATCGACCGCGAGATGGTACGTTCCATTAACGAGATCGGTCATCTAACGGGCAAGAAGACCATCGCGGAATTTGCTGAAAATGCAGAGATTATCGAAGAGCTGCGTGCGATGGGCGTGGATTATGCCCAGGGCTACGGCGTCGCCGAGCCCCGGCGCGTGTCGGAAGCCAAAACGGGTACGCGCAAGCTTTAACGCGTGACCCGTGACCTTCCGTTAGTGGTCAGCTCGCCTGCCTGACGGGCTCCCGCGCAGTACCGGCTTCCCGCGGTTCAAACTCATCAACCGCGATCACCTTGTTGATTAGAATGTGCGCTTCGCGAATCGCCTGCGCTTCGATTTCTGTGATCACGCCGTTCGCGACTGCTTCGGGCAGCACCTCGTCAAAGTTGTAGGGGCGTACACGCTTTTTCAGTGCGCCATAAACCTGGCGCTCCAGCGGCTCGGCGGCAATGACCTTTTCCAGCGCAATTTCCATCATGCCGATGTGATCATTCACATCACGCGGCAGGTAGACGCCGGCGGTCAGGCGATCGCGGGTAGCCGACGGGCTCAGCAGAACTTTCGCGGCGCTTTGACCAAGACGATCGTTGGGGGCCCTTTGCGGGTAGCCCAGCGGGAAGATCAGTCGCAGAATCAACCAGCCCAGCCAGCGAGCCGGGAAGTTTCGCAGCACACCGATTAGCGCTTCCTGGCTGCGATACAGCGAATCCTGCAGGCCCCAGCGTACCAGCGGCAGATCAGCCGATGGTCGACCGTCGTCCTCGTGCTTCTTTAAAATAGCCGAGGCCATGTACAGATGACTGAGGACATCGCCCAGACGCCCGGAGATTTTCTCCTTGCGCTTGAGGCGACCGCCCAGCATCAGCATGGTGACGTCGGCGACGAACGCGAACGCGCTGCACATACGGGTGAGCTGGCGGAAGTACTTTTGCGTGGGCCCGGTGCGCGGCGTACGTACGATGCGCGAGCTGGTGAGGCCCAGCACGAACGAACGTGCAGCGTTGCTGATTGTGAAACCAATGTGCCCGAAGAACTCTTTGTCGAAGGTATCGAGGCCTTCTTTGGCGTCCGGGTTTTGTACCGCCAGCATTTCGTTGAGCACATGTGGGTGGCAGCGAATCGCGCCCTGACCAAAGATGATCATGCTGCGGGTCAGAATGTTGGCGCCTTCCACGGTGATCGCAATGGGCACCGCGCGGTAGGTCGCATTGATGTAGTTGCTTGGGCCATCGCAAATGGCGCGGCCACCGTGAATGTCCATCGACTCATTGACGACAACGCGCATGCCTTCGGTGTTGTGGTATTTCAAAATGGCGGAGAGTACTGACGGTTTCTCGCCCAGGTCCAGCGCGCCGGCGGTCATGATGCGCGCGGCGTCCATGCGATAGGCAGTGCCTGCGATCTTGGCCAGCGCTTCCTCGACCCCCTCGAATTTGCCGATAGGAATCTTGAACTGGCGACGTACGCGTGAGTATGCGCCGGTGAGCAATGATGTGACTTTGCCGGCAGCGGTTCCCAGCGCTGGCAGCGAGATCGAGCGACCGACCGCCAGGCTGTCCATCAGCATCATCCAGCCCTTGCCAATATTCGGCCGGCCACCAATGACCCAGTCCAGCGGGACAAAGACGTCCTTGCCGCGGTTGGGACCGTTTTGAAATGCAGCACCCGGGTAGTGCCGGTTGCCGATAGACACGCCCGGCGTGTCCGTCGGGATCAAGGCGCAGGTAATGCCCAGGTCTTCCTCGCCGCCGAGCAGGCCATCAGGGTCATAGGCCTTGAAGGCCAGGCCCAGAACCGTCGCGACCGGGCCGAGCGTGATGTAGCGCTTTTCCCAGTTGACGATAAAACCTAGCTGTTTCTCACCGTCAATCTCGCGCTCGACCACGTAACCTGCGTCGGGCATGGAGCCGGCGTCGGAACCGGCGTGCGGACCGGTAAGGCCAAAGGCCGGAATCTCGTCGCCGCGCGCGAGGCGCGGGAGGTAGTAGTCTTGCTGCTCTTTGGTGCCGTAGTGCAGCAGCAGTTCGCCGGGGCCCAGTGAGTTGGGCACCATCACGGTCACGGCCGTTGCGCCGCTGCGCGTCGCAATCTTCATGACGACTTCGGTCTGGGCGCGTGCGCTGAACTCCAGGCCACCGTAGGCCTTGGGGATGATCATGCTGAAAAAGCGCTGGTCCTTGATGAACTGCCAGACGTGTTCGGGTAGATCGTTGTCCTGCGAGATCTGCCAGTCGTCGAGCATGGCGCACAGCTCGTTGACCGGGCCGTCGAGGAACGCCTGTTCCCGTTCGCTCAGGGTCGGTTTTGGGATACGCAGCATTTTTTCCCAGTCCGGGTCGCCGCTGAACAGGTCTTTTTCCCACCACACGGTGCCCGCTTCGATGGCCGTCTTCTCGGTGTCCGACATGGCCGGCAGCACAGACTTGTACCAGCGGAAGATATGACGGGACAGGAGGTCGCGGCGCCAGGTCCGGTTGACCAGTGGCGCAAAGACGGCCAGGCCAATGAGCCATGGGATGAGGGCGAAGCCGCCCGTCGTCAGTTGCCACAGGCCAAGCAAGCCGGCGGCAGCGATGGCCCAGCGGGCGATGGGTTGGCGTAAATAGGCGAGCGTCAGGGCTGCGGTCAGTGTGAGCGCGATCAGGATAATCGGCGTCATGATGTTCTCCGGCGGCGGGTGGTCGCGGCGTCTAAGCGGGCGCGGGCGACGTAAATTCGATGGTAGTTATCATTCCATGCATTGCGCTGCAGTGCAATATATTTACAGGGAGCACCAACGATTGTGCTTTCAATAAGCTCTCTATCTTACCGTTATAAATGATGTTTTTACTGCGACCTAGTCGTCACCTTCCACCATGCGCATGGACAGGTCGAGCGCCCGCACGTGCTTGGTCAGGGCGCCACACGAAATAAAGTCGACGCCCGTTGCCGCGATCTGTGGCAGTCGTTCCAGCGTGACGTCCCCGGAGACTTCGATTTTCGGTTGCTGGCCTTGATAGCCGCGCACGCGCGCGACCGACGTGGCCATGTCC
>CAYGSQ010000071.1:6068-11174 GCA_964352435.1 uncultured Gammaproteobacteria bacterium
GTCCTGCAATGAAAAATTATCGAGCATGACGATATCGGCCCCGGCGGCCAGGGCTTCGTCGAGCTGCTGCAGACTCTCGACTTCGACTTCCACCTTGAGTTTCGGCGAGGTGCAGCGCGCCGTGCGCACGGCTGCGTCAATACTGCCCGCCGCGGCGATATGGTTCTCTTTAATAAGCACCTGGTCGTACAGGCCCGCTCGGTGGTTGCGGCCGCCACCAACCCGTACCGCGTACTTCTGGGCCAGACGCATACCCGGCAGCGTTTTGCGCGTATCCAGTATCTCGCAGTCAAAATCGGTGAGTGCATCCGCATAACGGCGCGTGACGGTCGCGGTACCCGACAGGGTTTGCAGAAAATTCAGGGCCGCCCGTTCGCCGGTGAGCAGAATGCGAGCATTGCCGACGATATCGCAGACCACCGTACCGGGCGTGACCAGGGCGCCGTCTTCAACTTGCCAAGTTACTTGAACATTGGGGTCCAGCGCCGCGAATACCCGGTCAAACCACGGGCGCCCGCACAGAATACCGCGCTCTTTGGCGGTGACCCGGGCGTGGGCGTTGAGGGCATGTGGAATCAGTGCAGCCGTGACGTCGCCACCGCCAATGTCCTCTGACAGCGCCCGCGCTACGGCATCGAAAATATGTTCGTTATCGTGATCGTTCATGGAGCGAGTATAGCTTGCTATACTCCGCGCTACCTTGATTTCGGCCGCCCGCGCACGGGGCGACACAACCCCTCACAGGAGAAACCTCATGGCTCATGAATTGCCTGCTTTGCCGTACGCAATGGACGCACTGGCACCCCATATTTCGAAAGAGACGCTGGAGTATCACTACGGCAAACACCACAACGCGTATGTCACGAATCTCAACAATCTGGTCGAAGGCACCGACTTTGCCAACGTCAGCCTGGAAGAAACTGTGCGCAATGCGACCGGCGGCATGTTCAACAATGCAGCCCAGATCTGGAAGCACTCGTTCTACTGGAACTGCCTGAGCCCGAACGGCGGCGGCGCACCCACCGGCGAGCTGGGCGCAGCGATCGACAAAGCCTTCGGTTCTTACGATGCCTTCAAAGAAGAATTCACCAAAAAAGCGGTCACGCTGTTTGGTTCGGGCTGGGCATGGCTTGTGCGTCGCGATGATGGCTCTGTGGCGATCGAGCAGACCACCAATGCCGACACGCCACTGACCGGCGCTGATACGCCGCTTTTGACCTGCGACGTGTGGGAACACGCTTACTACGTTGACTATCGCAATGCTCGCCCGGACTACGTCAAGGCATTCTGGGCGCTGGTCAACTGGGACTTTGCGTCCGACAACTACAAAGGCTAGCGAACTGTGGCCGATGCACGTAGTCAAAGCTCAGTGACGGCAATGGTGCCGTCGCCGTGCGTTGACGTATGTGAGCTCGATGCTCACAACCTGTGCATCGGCTGTCTGCGCCAGGGCCATGAGATCATGGCATGGCCGTCGCTGAGCAACGATGGCAAGCTTGAGGTGATGGCGCGCATCGCTGATCGCCGCCGCACATTAGACCACAGTATCCAGGGGGACTGATTCATGAGAGCAGCAAGACTATTACTGGTGTTCGGTTGGCTTGGTGTGGCGTTGACCAACACGGGTTGCGCGGCATTGCTAATTGGCGGCGCCGCTGCCGGTGGCTATGCCGTGGGCAAAGACGACCGCAAGGTCGGCCAGATCGTGGATGACGGTACCATTACGGCATCGATCAAAAGCAAATTTGCCGCTGACAAATATGTGCCGGCCACGCGCATCGACATTGACACGTACGAGGGTCAGGTCACGCTCAATGGCCGCGTCAAATCCTATGTGGCGCGTTCACAGGCCGAAAAAATCGCGCGCGAGACCAACGGTGTGGTCGGCGTTACCAACAAACTGGACGTCGTTGACGAGTAGGGCATTGCCCGCCCGTTGCGACCCTCAACCTGCGTAAAGAGATCATGACTGATTCAATCAACGAACAAATTAAAGAAACCCTGAGCTCCAATCCGGTGCTGCTGTTTATGAAAGGCACGCCGGATTTTCCCCAGTGCGGTTTTTCTGCACAGGCCGTGGCGGCGTTGCGCGAAGTAGGGGCCGAATTTTCGACGGTCAATATTTTTGAGCACCCGGAGCTGCGCGAGGCGCTGAAGGAATACTCGAACTGGCCAACCTACCCACAGCTTTACGTGGGCGGCGAGCTGCTTGGCGGCAGCGACATTGCCCTCGAGATGTTCCACTCGGGTGAGCTAAAGCAAGCCATCGACGCGGCGGTCACCGCAGAATAATTGCGTCGCCGGGGGTGTCCCGGCGCTCGTTCTAGCGCTTCTCGTAAACCGGCCGAAAGCGGTTGACGATTTCGCAAAACAGATCGGCCGTGCGCTCTGTGTCGTACAGCGCGCTGTGCGCCGCACTGGCGTCCCACGGCAGTCCGGCCGCGACGACGGCGCGTGCCAGCACCGTTTGTCCGAAGGCCACGCCCGAGAGCGCCGCTGTGTCGAACGTACTGAACGTGTGAAACGGATTACGTTTGATATTGGTCCGCGCGATAGCCGCGTTCAAAAACCCCAAATCGAACGAGGCGTTGTGACCCACCAGCACCGCCCGGGTGCACTCATGCTCGCGCAATGCCGTGCGGACTTCGCGAAACACCCGCTGCAGCGCATCTTTTTCATCGATGGCCGGGCGCAAAGGGTGATGCGGATCGATGCCGTTGACCTCAAGTGACGCTGGTTCCATGTTGGCGCCGGCAAAGGGCAGCACGTGGTAGCGCACGGACGAACTGCGGCGCAGATTGCCGTCCGCATCGAAGGTGACCAGCGACGCCGCGATTTCGAGCAGCGCGTCCGTCTGGGAGTTGAAGCCGCCGGTCTCGACGTCCATGACCACCGGCAAAAAACCGCGGAAGCGCTCGGACATCATCGGAAAGTCACTTTGCATTAATTAGTCCAGATGCCAGTGCATGTCACCGCCAGCGCGAAACGGCACCAGCGTGGTGTCGCCAAACGTGTAGTGATCGGGGACCTGCCACGTGCGCTTGCGCAGAGTGACCGTGTTTTGATTGACCGGCAGTTGATAAAAACGGGGTCCATTGAGGCTCGCAAAGGCCTCTAGCGTGGACAACGCATTGTGCGCGTCAAACACCTCGGCGTACAGCTCTAATGCGGCATGTGCGCTGTACACACCGGCGCAGCCGCAGGCATTTTCCTTGGCGCCTACCGCGTGCGGGGCGCTGTCGGTACCCAGAAAAAAAGCGGCCTCGCCCGAGATGGCGGCGCGAACCAGCGCCTGACGGTCCGTTTCGCGCTTGAGCACCGGCAAACAGTAGTGGTGCGGACGCAGTCCACCTTCGAACAGCGCATTGCGATTGAGCATCAAATGTTGCGGTGTGATGGTCGCAGCAACCTGTGGCGCATGGGCGCGCACAAAATCGACCGATCCCGCGGTCGTAATGTGTTCAAGCACGACGCGCAAGTTTGGATGACGGACGACCAGCGGCGCCAGGATCTGCTCCACGAACGCCGTTTCGCGGTCGAAGATGTCCGTGTGCGGATCGGTGATTTCACCGTGGACCAAAAGCGGCATGTTGCGCCTGGCCATCGCTGCCAGCACATCGTCCAGCGCCGCCACGTTGTTGACGCCTTTATCTGAATTGGTGGTCGCCCCGGCCGGGTACAATTTGCACGCCACCACGTCGCTGTCCGCGGCCGCGTCGATGTCGTCGACCGTGGTGGCGTTGGTCAGATACAGCGTCATCAACGGCGTAAAGGCGGCGTCCGCCGCGGCCGCTACAATGCGTTCGCGATACGCGTTGGCGCGGACAGCATTGGTGACCGGTTCCGCCAGGTTGGGCATAACAATCGCGCGGGCAAACTGACGGGCCGTGTGGGCCACGACGCTGCGCAGCGCCTCGCCGTCGCGCAAATGCACGTGCCAGTCATCCGGGCGGATCAGCGTAATGTGATCGGTCATGGGCGCGTCACGCCAGTTTGTCCATGACGCCATCGAGCACCAGCGCGCAGGTGACATGCACGCCGAACCCCGTGACGTCGGTCGGGATATGCGCAAGTCCGCCTTTGTTGTTGCAGGCCGACAGGTCGATGTGTACCCACGGTACTTTTTTCTCGACAAAACGTTGCAGGAAGCGGGCGGCGTGAATGTGGTCGCCACTGCCGCTCGCCGCGCACTGTTTTACGTCGGCAAACTCGCTGTCGATCGCTTTGTCGAAATCGCCGTCCAACGGGAACGGCCACAGGCGCTCGCCGCTGGTGCGGCCAGCACTGACCAGCTCGGTGTGCAGTGACTCCCGATTGCTCCATACGCCGGAATAGGCCGTGGTGACGGCCCCGACACAGGCGCCGGTAAGCGTTGCATAATCGATGATCAGTTCAGGCTTGTTGCGCGACGCAAGCGTCAGCGTGTCAGCGAGCGCCATCCGACCTTCAGCATCGCTGTGGATGACTTCGATGGTGGTCCCGTTAAGCGCGGTGACCACTTCGTTGGGCGTGTACGCGTCACTGCTGATGCGGTTCTCGGTCACGGCCAGCCAGCACTCGAGATCGAAGTCGGGCTCGAGCTCGGTCAGCGCTACGAACGATGACAACGCGACGGCGCTGCCGCCCATGTCTTCGTGCATGCCCAACATATAATTGGCCGGTTTGACGTTGATGCCGCCGGTGTCGTAGCACACGCCTTTGCCGACCAGCGATAAGTGGCGACCGCTGCCAGGACGACGCAAATGCACGATCGCCGCGTTGCTGTGCGCATTGGCCCGCGCGACGGCAAGAAAGGCCTCCGCACCAAGCTCGGCCAGCTCGATGTCGTCATAGACCTTGTGTTCGAAGCCGTGCTCGCGCGCGATGCCCACCGCGCCGTCGACCAGTGCCTTGGCATCCAGCACGTTGGGTGGCTGTGCGGACAGCCAGCGTGCCAGATGATTGGCCTGGGCTTCAGTCTTCAGCCGCGGCAAATCCTCAAGCTGAGTGCCAAACAGCGTCAGCGCGCGGAATTTGGGTCGGGGTTCGCGTTTGGATTTGAACTTGAGCAGCGGCGCGCAGGCGGCGTAGGCCGCCTGGACCAGCGCGCGCGTCATTGCCACGCGG
>CAYGSQ010000072.1:0-11086 GCA_964352435.1 uncultured Gammaproteobacteria bacterium
GCACCAAATCCGATGCCCAGCATGACCACCAGATCTGTGGTCGTCGGCACGCGCTCGATGCTCTTACTAAACGACTCCATCTTGTCGCGCAGATGATCGACGGCGGATGAGTCAGCACGAAAAAACCGGTCTATCTGCTTACGGTAGCC
The DNA here is from genome assembly GCA_964352435.1 of uncultured Gammaproteobacteria bacterium. GTDB lineage: Bacteria > Pseudomonadota > Gammaproteobacteria > Steroidobacterales > JBCCMA01 > JBCCMA01. The sequence continues at coordinate 150 of CAYGSQ010000072.1, forward strand.
GATACCAATCAGCAGAATGGCCATCCAGACTTCCGCCACCACAATGTCGACGGTGACCATTAGCGAAAACAGATCTTCGGGCACCATGAACACTTCTTTCATTGCCGCCTGATTGGCGCCACCACCAATCCAGCTGCCGGCCACGGTACTCAAACCCGACCAGACGCCGTGCGGGCCCTTGCCGGCGACAAGCTCCGGTGCGAACAGCGATGTAATCAAAATGGCCAGTGGCCCGCCAATAACCACGCCAAGGGTCCCAACGAAAAACATCGCGACCGGCTTGAAGCCCAGTTTGGCAATCTCCTTCAGATCGACGCTCAGCGTCAGAAAAACGAGGCACGCCGGCAACAGATAACGGCTGGCCACGTAGTACAGTTTGGAGTGCTTTTCGATATGTTCCGCATCCACGATGCCCGTCGAGGTGAGCAACGATGGCAGGAAATAGCACAGCAACAGCATGGGCACATATTTGTAAAACTTGCGCCACCCCGGATCCGAGCTGGACGAGGTGTAAAACACAAGGGCGAGAATAGCCATCAGCAGGCCAAGGATGACGGCGTCGTTGTTAATCATGGGTTGCAATGTTTCCAAAGTGTAACGAGTTGCCCGGGTTTTGCGATATTTAGATCATTGTCATTGCTCGCACCCGACTTTCACGACAGTATGCCACGGTCGCCCGTGCCATCCGGAAAACCAATGCCGGTCACGTTGCGAAGAGCCAATAACAAGACGTTTATCTGGAGAACGCTGTGCGAACTTATGTCTTATGTCGACCGTGGATGGTGTGCCTGCTTTTGGCCTGCCCAATCTTCGCTGCGGCGCATGAAAATGACGATCTCGAAGAAATCACGGTCCAGGCCGGGCGCTGGTTGAACCCTACCGGTGCGCTGACTTCTGCGTCCGAGGGCATCGTTGGCCAGGCCGAAATCGATGCGCGTCCGCGGCTGCGGACCGGTGAAATTCTTGAAGTAGTGCCGGGTCTGGTCGTGACGCAGCACAGCGGCACGGGCAAATCCAATCAGATATTCCTGCGTGGATTTAACCTTGATCACGGCACCGATTTCGCGACGTGGATCGACGGCATGCCGATCAACAACCCAACCCACGGGCACGGGCAGGGTTATACCGACCTCAATTTCATCATCCCCGAGTTGGTCAGCACGCTCGAGTTTCGCAAGGGCCCGTATTATGCCGAGGTGTCGGATTTCTCGTCGGCGGGCGCGGCCTATATGAGCACGGTCGACAAGCTTGAACAGAGCATTCTCAAAGTGGGCGTGGGCGAAAACGGTTTTGCCAGACTGCTGGCTGCCGATAGCGTGGAGCTCGCCGGCGGCGATCTGATGTTTGGCGTGCAGACTCATGTGTATGACGGCCCGTGGGTCGACGTTGACGAAGACCTGCGCCGTTACAACGGCATTGCGCGCTACGGGCGGGCGGATGACCGGCGCGAGTGGAACGTGACGTTCATGGGCTACGACGCCCAATGGGATTCGGCCGATCAGGTGCCGCTGCGTGCGGTGCAAAGTGGTCTCGTCGATGCGCTTGGCACCATTGATGACACCGTTGGCGGTTCGACGTCGCGCTACAGTCTGTCGGGCAGCTGGCACGAAGATCGCACCCACGGCAAGCTGCGCGCGCGGGCTTACTTTATCGACTACGAGCTCGATCTGTTTTCAAACTTCACTTATTTCCTGGATGACCCGGTCAACGGCGATCAGTTTCAGCAGATCGACGATCGTCAGATTCTCGGCGGCGACTTGAGCTGGCAGTTTTTGCCCCAGGGGCGTCATCAGCAGAACGTGGGCCTGATGCTGCGCCACGACGACATCGGCGATGTCGGTCTGTTTCGCACAGCGCGTCGTCAGCGTCTTGGCAGCGTGCGTCAGGATGAGGTCAAACAGACCAGCGTCGGCGCTTACTACGATGTGGATACCCAATGGAACTCAAAGTGGCGGAGCAGCCTCGGGCTGCGCGCGGACTATTTCAACTTTGACGTCAATCGCAGCACACTGCTTGAGAACACGGGCAGTCGGAGTGACTTCCTGATGACGCCAAAAGTGAACATCATCTATGCACCGTTCGATTCCACCGAGCTGTTCTTCAGTGCGGGCCGTGCGTTCCACAGTAACGATGCGCGCGGCGTCAATATAGTTACCGACCCGGTCACCGGCGATCCGGCGGATCAGGTCGATCCGTTGGTGACCTCCGACGGCGCCGAAATCGGTTTTCGCTTTTTCCGCGAGCGGAGCCTCAACGTGTCGGCGTCGCTATGGATACTCGAGCTTGAGTCTGAGCTGCTGTTCGTTGGGGATGCGGGCAACACGGAGGCCAGCCTGCCCAGCCGCCGCTACGGTCTCGAAATCCCGCTGTATTATCGACTCAACGATATCTGGACGATGGATCTTGAACTCAGCCTGAGCCGGGGGCGCTTCCGCGGCGATACCCCCGATGGCGACCAGATCCCGGGCACGTTGGATCGCGTGCTTTCAGCAGGCGTGACAGCTCAAACGCCGGGCGGCTGGTACGGCAGTGCGCGTCTGCGTCATTTTGGCGAGCGGCCCTTGCTCGAAGACAACAGCGTGCGCTCCGACCCCTCGACGGTCGTCAACCTGAGCCTGGGGTATCGCCGTGAGAAGCTTGATCTGCGTCTCGACGTACTCAATATCTTTGATGAGACGGACGACGACATTACGTATTTTTATGAATCGCGCCTGCCGGGCGAACCGGCCGAAGGGATTGCCGATATCCATTTTCACCCGATGGAGCCACGGATGATGCGCGCGTTTGCGACCTGGAGTTTCTAGCGGCGTCTACGTTTTGTCTTGAACGTGCCAGCGACGCGCCCAGTAGATAAAGGGCGTGTCGACCACGGCAATGATAAATTTGAAGACGTATTTGGCGGCTGCCAGTTGCAAGGCCGTGCTCAGACTCACCAACCCCCACCAGACGACCAGCCCGTAAACCGCCGTGTCAATGATTTGGGACAGCAACGTGGACAGCGTGTTGCGCAGCCACAGGTGGCGGCCCTGTGTCGCGTGTTTGATGCGGTGATAGATCCACACGTCAAACGACTGGCTGATCAAATAGGCCAGCAAAGAGCCGAAAACAAAACGCGGCGTGTAGTCGAATAGAGTCTTGGTGGCGTCGTGCACTGAGTTGGCGAAGGCCGCGGTTTCCGGTGCGGTCGACGGGACGTAAAGCAGGCTGATCTGCGTCATCACCACCAGCGCTACGCTTACCACAAAACCCAGCATCACCGCGCGCTGCGCCGCCGCCCGGCCGTGCAGCTCGCTCAAAAGATCCGTCGCGAAAAATATGCTGGAGTACAGAATGACGCCCATGCTGGTCTGCAGTCCCGCCACCATGGTCAGCTTCGGGCCCATGATGTTGGCCAAAAGCAGACTGAATACGATCACACCGACGAGACCCGTGCGGCCGAACAGGCGATAGCACAAAAGCGCAAAACCCAGGTCGACAAACAGGGTGATAAACCACAGCGCGGTTTGGTGGTCGCTAAAAAGCTCGGCCGGCATCATCGCCCAAGTATAGCGCTGTGTGCGTCGCCGCGTGGACTAGGCGGTGTCGGTGGAATCGAGAAACGGTGCAAGCAGCGCGCGTAGCTCGTCGAGCGAATCGTCAATGGCGGCCGGCACAATCATGGCGAACAAATCGAGCAGCACGACCGCGTTGAGCGCCGAGTCGGTTTTGCCGGCCGAGCGTAATCGCTGGGTCAGTGCCGCATTGACGATCTGTAGCTGAGCGTAAATTTCTGCGATGCCCTCAAGCCCCTGCGCGCTAGTCGGGTCGTCGGCCTGTCGAAAGTGTTGTACCAGCAACCAGGTTGCCAGCGAGCGGAAGACGGTTTCCTGCTCATTGGCCAGCGGCAGATGGAACCGGGCCATGGGCCGGAAGAAGCGCGTATGCGGGCAACCGCTGCTGGCCATAATTAGACCAATAAGTGAACTGAGCGCTGCCTGCACATCGGTCTTGGCCGTCACCGTCCGTTCCTCAGTCTGGACTTCCACCGTTAGCCGATCGTAGGACACGAGGTTCTCGAATTGCGGGACCACGTCAATCAGGCTGTGGGCGACCGGGCACAGCGGATGCTCGTCGGCGTTGAGCGGGCAGTTGCTGCACTGATTGAACTCGAGCGCTGCCCACTGCGGCGGCGCCGGCACGTTCGGTTTTAGCAGCTCGGCGTTGACCTCGTCCAGTGATAGGGTAAACACAGACTCGCCGCCCGTAGGCAGCAAAAAGCGATAGCGAATGGTCATAGCAGATCCGTCTGTTATTCGAGCTGCTCCAGTGTGCACGATGGATACGCAAAAGCGCCACTACCGCGCAGGCGCACAAGGAAAGTCCGGTCGGGAATATTGTGGTGGGGTCTATTTTTCGAACGACTTGATCCATGTCTGCACATGATCACGCAACTGCGGTAACGGAATGGTGCCGTTCTCCAAAATGCGATCATGAAATTCGCGCAGATCAAACTCGTCGCCCATGACCTGTTGCGCTTCGCGGCGCAGCGCGAGGATCTCCAGACCGCCCGAGTCGTAAGCCGTCAGTTGACCCGGAAGGATCGCGATGCGATCGACCATAGCGTCGCCCTGACTCGCCGGAAAGCGACCCGATGCCAGCATGTACGTTTTGGCTTCCTCGCGTGTCCAGCCGTACAAATGTATGCCGGGGTCGACCACCATCCCGCGTGCAGGCCATGCGCGGCGCATGATCGGTCCGGTCGTTGTGGTGTACAGCCCCATTTCCTCGGCCAACGCCTCGGAGTAGCGTGCCCAGCCCTCACCCGGACCCGAAAACCAGGCGATGCGGGTTATGGGGTGCAGGCCGTCGACCATCTGACTGACGGCAACCTGCAAATGGTGGCCGGGCCACGCTTCGTGGAAGGCGACCGTTTCGGCGTTGCCACGTGATTGATCCTGCGGCTTGTGCAACGGGATTCGATATTCCCCGGCGCGGCCGTCGTCATCACCACTTCTATAGTGCGCTGATCGGCCGGTGCCTTCTTCGTGTTCGGGAAACGGCACGACCTTGACGGGCTGTGCGGGCATGTTGCCCACCCATTGCGGCATTTTTTCGCCCGCGATACGGACCATGTCCTGGGCGAAAGCCAGCACCTGTTCCCCGGTCTCAAAGCGATCATTGGGATCTGACTTTGCCTTGGCCAGAATCGCGTCGAAGTCGTCCAGCCCGTACGCGGCTTTGCCCAACTCAATGACCGCGCGGCGATTGGCCGCTACTGTTGCTTTGCCGAGTTCAAATACCTCTTTGCCGGAGCGTGGCAGGGTCGTGTAGTGAAGTAGTGAAGCTTCGTAACACTCGGGGCCGTCCTGATTGCCGGTGATCGACAAGTTGTCGCGCGCGACGTGGATATAGGCTTCGGCCAGATAGTCGCGGTAGCGCTGCAGGGCCGGGTGAATCTTGTCCTGCACCAGCGCATAGGTGTCCGACGCAAAGTCCACGTCGTCCGCGCGGGTGGCCGGGGAGTAGTAGGGTGACTGGTCGGGCGCGAGGGCGAGCACGCCGTCGAGCTGATCGATGACGCGTTGAACCACCGTCCTGGGTGCCGTGAAACCCTGCGCCGGACCAAATTTCAGATTGGTAAGTTCGGTATCGATAAAGTCCGGGAAGCGCGCCCAACGCACCAGCGACTGCGCGCGCTGCGCCGGTGTGTCGACGGGTTGGAGGCCGGCCAACTGACTGTAGTTCAGATGCCAGCCGCCCATTTGATTGACGTTCCACAGTCTATTGCGGCAAACGCGCCGGGCGACAGACGACGTCAGAATCTGCGTCAGATAGGCGTGTGTGATCCACTCGGGCTTGCCCTGTAACGAGGCCGGGTCAATGGCACGCAAACGTTTGAGCAGGCCGTCTTCAAACTCGTGTTGCTGGCTTTGTGCCGTCAGTGAGTTGTCGGTGAGTCCGTCATGCCGTTCAATGTTGACCCCGGAAAAATACGCGGTCTCCGGATGTGTCTTGAGGGTGTGCGCGTAGTAGCGATCCGCCAGCCTGGTAACGGCCGCCGCGCTGCGCGGTGAGGGTTTCGCGCTCGCCGTTGCGCCCGGCGTTGCGGTTGCGCAGCCGTTCAGCAGTGTGACTATGGCGGCGCAAAGGGCGGCGAATAAAGCGGGGGATCGTGTCATGACTGACTCCGGTTGCGTGTTGCGCTCAGTATGCCGCGCGCTGCCGGGTGTGGCTACGATGCGTATACTTCATCCATCAAATTTGGAGTCAGACTATGAACAAACCGACACACTATCCAATTGGCACGCCCGATGTACCGTGGGGCGCCGCAGAACGGCAGCAGTGGTTCAGCGCGCAAACGGTCAAGCGTTCATACGCCGATGAAGTCCTGCAAAAATTGTCGGTGCTCGGTGCGACCTTTGATGTGACGCAATACGGTGCGCTGTCCATAGCACCCGCGCGCTATCCGCTGTATGTGTTGCGCGCGCGGCAGTGGGAAGAAGGTCGACGCAGCGTGTTGGTTACCGGTGGCGTGCATGGCTATGAGACCAGCGGCGTGCAGGGCGCGATCCGGTTTCTGGAAACGCGTGCGCAGGCTTACGCCGAAACGTTCAATGTGATGGTCGCGCCGTGCGTCAGTCCGTGGGGCTATGAAACGATCAATCGGTGGAACCCCGGCGCGCATGATCCCAATCGATCTTTTTACGCCGACAGCCCGTCCGAGGAGGCCGCGTTGTTAATGGCCTACCTGGCGTCTGTCCCCATGAATCTGGTCATGCACATTGACCTGCATGAGACCACCGACACGGACAACTCCGAGTTCCGACCCGCGTTGTCCGCGCGCGACGGTAAACACCAGGAAATTTGGGATATCCCCGACGGGTTTTATACTGTGGGTGATACGCAAAAGCCGGCGCCCGAATTTCAAAAGGCCATTATTGATTCGGTTGAGAAGGTTACACATATCGCGCCGGCGGCTGATGACAACACTCTCATCGGTGAGACCTGCGAGCAGTGGGGCGTGATCAGCTATGCCGCGGCTCCGCTTGGTTTGTGCATGGGCGTTACTGATGCGGCGTATGTGACCACCACCGAGGTGTATCCGGATAGCCCCAAAGTGGATGACGCAAACTGCATCGAAGCGCAGGTCGCGGCGGTGGTTGGTGGTCTTGATTACGTGACGTCGGCGTAGGGCGCAGGTGGGCTAGCGCGCGACGCTCCACAGTGCGCTGACCAGGCGGTTCTTCAGACTCTTTCGTTGCACGAACAGTCCCACCTCGAGGGACGCGAAGGCGGCCACCGGCAAGACGTCGACCCGGTCCGCGAGCGGGCTGTTGTCCAATACGATGCGCGGCACGATGCCGATGCCGCCGCCCAGGCTCACCATGCTGACGATCGCTTCGTTGCCGGCTACCTGAGCGGACACATTGGGTGTTAGGTCACGCTGGCGAAACCAGCGGCCAATGTGATCACGCGCCACGCCGCGCTCGGGCAGGATCATGGGGACCTGCGCCCACGCCTCGCCGGCGACCAGTGCCTGCAACGCATCATCGTCACGCGGCGCGATGAACACCAGCGGCGTGGTGTTTATCGTCTTGAATGCGACGGGGGTGGGCAGCGCCGCCGGCCGCGCACCGATGCTGATCTGTGCTTCGCCAGACTGCACGCGCGCGACGGCCTGCTCGGGGTCGCCCGTTTGCAGCATGAGTCGAATGCCAGGATGGCGTTGGCGAAAGTCGCTGAGTAGCTCGAACAGAAAGCTGTAACTGGCGGTTACGGAACAGTAGAGCGTTATCTCGCCGGCGAGCTGCCGTGTTTCGTTCAGCAGGCTTTCTTGCAGCGATGTCCACAGTGCCATTGATTCGCGTGCGTAGCGTCGGAACAGTTCACCCTCGGTGGTCAGCGTCACGCTGCGATTGTCACGTTCGAACAGTGTGACGCCCAGGGTGCCTTCCAATTGCTTGATCGCCCGGCTCAGGGTGGACGGGCTCATGTGGCAGGCGTCGGCCGCGCGCCCAAAATGCAGCGTGTCCGCGAGGGTCAGAAATGCGTGCTGCGTGCGAGCGTCCATTTCCCAATTATTGCAGAAAGTGCAATATAAAGTCCTATTTATATCAATTTACGCAACATCTATTCATCACTATGCTGGTCGCAATATAGAGCTTTTTAGCCACTCCAGGGACGCCATCAGATGAACATCTACTACGATAAAGACTGCGATATCTCACTGATTAAAAACAAAAAAGTAACCATCGTGGGCTACGGTTCGCAAGGCCACGCGCACGCGCTAAACCTCAAGGACAGCGGCGTGGACGTCACCGTCGGCCTGCGTCCCAGCTCCACATCGGTGGCAAAAGCCGAGAAAGGGGGCTTGAAAGTCGCACCGGTTGCCGACGCTGTGCGTGGTGCGGATCTGGTCATGATGCTGACCCCGGATGAATTTCAGGCGCAGCTCTATAAGTCGGACATTGAGCCAAATCTGAAACAGGGCGCTACGTTGGCCTTTGCCCACGGCTTCGCCATTCACTACAACCAGGTGGTGCCGCGAGCCGATCTTGACGTCATCATGATTGCACCTAAGGCGCCCGGTCATACCGTGCGTAACGAATTCGTCAATGGTGCAGGCGTACCGGATCTGATTGCCATCTATCAGGATGCTTCGGGCAAGGCGAAAGACCTGGCACTGTCCTACGCGAGCGGCGTAGGCGGCGGTCGCACGGCCATCATCGAGACCACATTCAAAGATGAGACGGAGACGGACCTGTTTGGTGAACAGTCGGTGTTGTGTGGTGGTTGCGTCGAGTTGGTTAAGGCGGGCTTCGAAACCCTGACCGACGCGGGCTATGCACCGGAACTGGCCTACTTCGAGTGCCTGCACGAGCTCAAGCTGATCGTGGATCTGATGTTTGAGGGCGGCATCGCCAACATGAACTACTCAATCTCCAACAATGCAGAGTACGGCGAGTATGTGACAGGACCCAAGGTCATCAACGACGAATCGCGTCAAGCCATGCGTGACGCGCTCAAGAACATTCAAACGGGTGAATACGCCAAGCAGTTCATCGCAGAGGGTGCAATGAATTATCCGTCGATGACGGCGAACCGTCGTCTCAACGCTGCCCATGCCATTGAAACCACCGGCGAACGTTTGCGCAAAATGATGCCGTGGATTGCGGCCAACAAGCTGGTGGATAAAGACGTGAACTAAACCTCATGGTACGCATGCGACTTGCATGCGCTACCAATTTTTGAAACGCTCCTGTCATGGCAAGGGAGCATGGCATGAGCGTTTCAAAGTTGATTAACGGTATTGAGAAAATTATTCTCGTACTGATTGTGTTGTTGACCGTCGGCGCAGTCGTAATCGAACTGCAAACGGTGTGGCGCAATCGCACCATTGAAATTGCCGATATTCTTCTTTTGTTTCTCTACACCGAAGTGATCTCGATGGTCGGTATTTTCTATCGAAGTCACGCGATACCGGTCCTCTATCCCATTTTTATCGCCATTACGGCGCTGTCGCGTCTTGTGGTGTTGCAAAGCAAGGACATGGCGCCTGAAACTATTCTGTTTGAGGCCTCCGCAATCCTGATTTTGGGCTTGGCAGCGATCGCCTTGCGCTTTACGCTAACCGAGGGTTTGGAGTCCGGTGCCAAGCCGTCTGACGAAAAATAGGCGCTGGTTTCGAGGGCCTGTTTTGCCCGCGCGATAATTGCGTGAGAACTCCGCGCCATTGTGCGAGTCGTATTCAGGCATGAAGACTCTACAAACGATGAAAAACTACGTCCTTCCTCTTGCGCTCCTCCTGGCGATCTCGCTGTGGGGCCTGTCAAATTCGGTGGCCGATGATCCGGCCTCAGCCGAGCAGATGCCCGTCGCGGACGCAGCGGTGGCGATCTTTGCCGGTGGCTGTTTCTGGTGCATGGAGCCGCCGTTTGACAAGCTGCCAGGCGTTTTGTCCACCACCTCCGGCTATACAGACGGACAGCAGGTCGACCCCGACTACCGGGCCGTATCGGCCGGCCGGACGGGCCACACCGAGGCGGTGGAGATTCGCTATGACCCAAGTCAGGTGACCTACCGGACATTGCTCGAGACCTTTTGGCAAAACGTCGATCCATTTGCCGTCAACCGCCAGTTTTGTGACAAGGGGTCGCAGTATCGTAGCGGCATCTACTTCGCGCACGAACAGGAACGGGAGCAGGCCCAGGCGAGCGCTGACGCCGTCGCCGAAAAGTTTGGCTTGCCGGTCGCCACCGAGATCAAGCCCGCGTCAACCTTCTACGCGGCCGAGGACTACCATCAGGATTACTATTTGAAAAATCCGATCCGCTACAAGTTCTACCGTCGCGGCTGCGGTCGCGATAAACGCCTGAAAGAACTGTGGCGTCAGGACGGTTAGGCCTGCACTATTATTTGTTGGCGGTGTAGCGTCCGACGACGCCTGAAATGCGCCGTAACAGCCACCGTGGTAGTGCCCGACCGGTCACGGTGGTCGCCAGATTGATCGCGCCGGGCACGCTGACCACATCGCCGCGAAGACAGGCGTCGTAGCCTTGCTTGGCGACATCGTCCACGTCGCTGATCAGCATGTCCGGAATTTTCTGCAGCCCACTATTGCCTTTCTGTGCATCGCGCAGCATGGGCGTTGCGGTGAAGCTTGGGCAAAGTGCCGTAATGGTCACACCGGTGCCCGCGAGTTCTTCGGCTACAGATTCGGTTAGCGACAACACGTAGGCCTTGGTTGCGGCATAGGTGGCGAGCCCCGGAATGGGCTGGAATGCCGAGATGGACGCCACGTTCAATACGCGCCCCGATCCCCGTGCCACCATGGCGGGAAGAAACTGATTGAGCATGCTGGTCAGGCCGCTGACGTTGAGATCGATCATGCGCTGCTGTTCGGTCGCCGGCATATCTACGAAAAAGCTGTACTCCATAACGCCGGCACTGTTGACGAG
>CAYGSQ010000073.1:0-6708 GCA_964352435.1 uncultured Gammaproteobacteria bacterium
TGGTTATCTCCATTGCCAAAAAGTACACCAACCGCGGCCTGCAGTTCCTCGATCTCATTCAGGAAGGCAACATTGGCCTGATGAAAGCGGTCGACAAATTTGAATACCGTCGTGGCTATAAATTCTCCACCTACGCCACCTGGTGGATCCGTCAGGCCATCACCCGCTCCATTGCCGATCAGGCCCGCACTATCCGTATTCCGGTGCACATGATCGAGACAATTAACAAATTGAACCGCATTTCACGACAAATGCTTCAGGAAATGGGCCGTGAACCCAACCCGGAGGAGCTTGCCGAACGCATGGAAATGCCGGAAGACAAAGTTCGCAAGGTGCTCAAGATTGCCAAAGAGCCCATCTCGATGGAAACCCCCATTGGCGATGACGAAGATTCGCACTTGGGCGACTTCATTGAAGACACCGTCGTTTCCAGCCCGGTCGATTCGGCGACCAGCGAAGGCCTCAAGGAAACCACGCACGGTGTGCTGGCCGGCCTGACGCCACGCGAAGCGAAAGTGCTGCGTATGCGCTTTGGTATCGACATGAACACCGACCATACGCTGGAAGAAGTGGGTAAACAGTTTGATGTCACGCGCGAGCGCATTCGTCAGATTGAAGCCAAAGCGCTGCGTAAGCTGCGCCACCCAAGCCGGTCGGATCAGCTGCGGAGCTTTTTGCTCGAAGATTAGGCTACGGCCATATGTTGATAAAAAAGGGTGCTGCGGCGCCCTTTTTTTTGGGCCGAAATCTGTCGCTGACTGGTTACTTCTTAAGCAGAATTCGCGTTTATCAATCCAATATGCACGGAGACGGTGCAGGATAGCCAAAAGTGTCAATCAAAATAGACAGCGATTATCGACAATCTAAATTGACAATAGTTTGCCGCATTGCTAGCTTGCTCAGTTAGGAGGCACCGCTGCATGCGCTTTTCAGGCTTGGAACGATGTCCCTGCACATGTGGAGGCGAAGCCATTTCGATGGCCGAGTCCAATTTCAGTATTTCTGGAGAAAAACTATGTCAGACGACCGGAGATGGCCCACAGGCCTGACCATTGGGGAGTCAGAAGAGTTGCATAAGCATGTTATCGACGGAACACGCGTGTTCTTCGTCATTTCAGCTATCGCTCATCTGCTCGCGTACATGTATTCGCCGTGGCTGGGTTAAGGAGTAAACAATGAATCAATCAAAAATGTGGCTCGTTGTGAACCCGACCCTTGGTCTTCCGCTGTTCCTCGGCGGCGTTGCACTGATCTCTTTTACGGTGCACTTTGCAATCCTCAATAACACGACCTGGTTCCCCGCCTTCTTTGGCGGCTAGGCGTTAGTCTATTGAGACGCTATGATGGCGTACGACGATTGGCTAGCCTCGTCGTCGTACGCCATCAGTTCCCTGATAGAGCCTTGGAGTAATCATGACTGACAATGCACGTATCTATACATCCCAGCAGGACGCTTCTGAAGCGGTTGACCGGCTCGTCAGTGACGGCTTCAACGGCAACGATATTCTGCTTCTTTCGCCCACCGGCGATCACGAGGCTCAGGTAGCCGCCGCCATTGCGAGCGAGCACCTGCCCGACAGCTATAAGTCTTCGGTTAGCCGCAGCCTTGCCGCTGGCCACCACGTGGTTGCGATTAACGCCCCGTTTGGGTCGAGTATGCGCGCCGGCATGATCATGGACAGCTGCAATCCAATTGATACGGATACGCTGCCCTCGCGCCCACGCAACAATCCCTCACCGTTTTCCGACTTTCTCGGCATACCGACGCTGTCGCATGCACGACCGGGTGCGTCGCTGGCCAATAACTGGTCCCTGTCAGAGAAGCTGGGGATCCCGATGATCAGCCACAAGGCGATGCCACTGTCATCGCTGTTTGGCTTGAAAGGCATTACCGCGAGCAAATCCAAGAATTCCAGCATGGGTCTGCCATTATTGACGCGCTCCGGCAAGCCAAGCCTGCCCATCGGTCAACTGACCCGCTCAAAATCAAAAAACAGCAGCTTCGGCTTGCCGCTTTTGAGCAAGAACGCGACGCCACTGTCGTCGATGTTCGGCATGCGGATTTTGAGCAAACGCGACTAGGTATCTGATACCGGCGGCTGCGGCATCCTTGCTGCAGCCGCGCTACCCCACCCTCTCTTCTCAGCGCGTGTCAGTTTGAATTGACGCCCGTAGCGACAACCCTTGTTGACACTCGCATCGCGCGTTGTTAGTTTGTGCCGCATAAGAATCGCCGTAACGACAGCGTCGTGCTGCCGTGCACATGGCACTCAGATATGGGTACGACGTGGCGCAAAAAACGTTTAGGTTTGTAAATTTCTGGGCCTCATTCGGCCCTCGTTTTCTGCCGTTCGCAGATATTGCGACGCCTGACCTTACCCTGTGGCGCCTGCTGCGCCTGTCCATGTTCCAGGCTTCCGTCGGCATGGCCATGGTGTTACTGGTCGGCACGCTCAACCGCGTCATGATTGTTGAGCTGGGCGTCCCCGCCACCATTGTCGGCGTCATGATCGCCTTGCCGGTTATCAGCGCGCCGTTTCGCGCTCTCATTGGCTACCGCTCCGACACGCACCGTTCGCAACTGGGCTGGCGTCGCGTCCCATTTATTTGGCAAGGCACGCTGATGCAGTTTGGCGGCTTCGCCATCATGCCGTTTGCCCTTCTGGTACTGGCCGGCAAAGGCGAAGCGGCCAATGCACCGATGTGGATTGGCCAAGCCGCCGCCGCGGTGTCGTTCTTGCTGGTGGGCGCCGGCGTGCACACCGTGCAAACGGCCGGGCTGGCACTGGCTACCGATCTGACCCCGCCCGAATCCCACGCCAAGGTTGTGGGGCTGATGTACATCATGTTGCTGGTCAGCACCATTGTCAGCGCATTGATCTTTGGCGCCTGGCTGGTCGACTTTACGCCGGGTCGCCTGGTGCAGGTGATTCAGGGCGCCGCCGTCGTGACCATTGCGCTGAACATTATTGCGATGTGGAAACAGGAAACGCGCGATCCGCCGCGCGGCCGTCCCGAACCGGCGCCCGATCCCACATTCGGCGAATCGTGGGCGCTTTTTTGTCAGGGCAAAGATGCCGTCCGCCGACTGATCATCATCGGCCTTGGCACTATGGCGTTTGGCATGGCTGAAATTCTGCTGGAGCCGTTCGGCGGACAGGTCCTCAATTTTAGCGTCGCGTCGACCACCAAGCTGACCGCGCTGCTGGCCTTTGGTGGCCTGCTCGGCTTTTCATTCGCCGCACGCACGCTGGGCCGCGGCGGCGATCCGTATCGCATGACCGCTGCCGGCGTGCTGATTGGGCTGCCCGCCTTTGGGCTGGTTATCGCATCGGCGCCAATGAATGTCCCGTGGCTATTTTTGATCGGTAATTTCATGATCGGATTTGGCGCGGCGTTGTTTGGCCACGGCACGCTCACCGCCACAATGAGTGGCGCCCCGAAAGAACAAGCCGGACTCGCACTGGGCGCCTGGGGCGCTGTGCAAGCTACTGCGGCTGGCGTGGCCATTGCGTTGAGCGGCATCATGCGTGATGTGGTCAACGCACTGTTGGCCGGCGATCAATCCTGGTGGCTGTTCAGCGGCCCCTCAAAGGGTTACGTCGCGGTGTACTTGCTCGAGATTCTGTTGCTGCTTCTGACGTTGGCCGTCATCATCCCGATGGTCGGACGGCTGCGCACGCCCGTCGCAGCGCTGAACATTGAGTCCGCCGCCACCGTTACGGATCGGGGCACGACATAGATGCCCGTACGCCAGATTGTTGAATACCCCGACCAACGCCTGCGCACACCGTCGCTAGCCGTCACGCATTTTGACGACAGTCTTGCCGCACTGATCACAGACCTGCTCGACACACTGTATGCGACGCCCGGAATAGGCCTGTGCGCACCGCAGTTGGGCGAGCACCGCCGCGTGGTGGTGATGGACCTGTCCGACGACGACAGCGCGCCACAGGTGTTTATCAACCCACGTGTGGTGAAGAAATCCGGCATTGGCATTGCCGATGAAGCCTGTCTGTCCTTACCCGGCATCGTTGGCAAAGTGGTACGCGCCGCCAATATCCACGTCGTGGCACAGGATCGCACTGGCGAGACTTTTGAGCGCGCCATGTCGAACATGGAGGCCATCTGTCTGCAACACGAAATCGACCATCTGGACGGCAAACTGTTGGTCGACCGCTTGTCGTGGTTTGCACGCTTCCGTCAGCGCAGCAAGATCCAGAAGATGGAACGCGCCCACGCGGTCTAGCGCCAAAGGCGCCCCAAACCAAAATGAACGAGGGGCCTGCGAATCCCTTAAAGATCAGTAATCTTCACAGGCTCCTTGGCAAGCGCTTCGCGCAGGTCGCGCATCGTACCCGGAATGGGGCTGTGCGCCGACACAATCCGCTTGGGCTTGATCCGCAGACGTTTGAGCGCTTCGGCAAAGCTCTTGGCGCTGGATACCGCCGGTGGCACCGGACCCGCCCGTGGCATCGCAAAATGATCCGCCTCAAACAGAATCTTTTGTTGCGGCAACCACGTCACCAACAGATGCTCCGAGTGCGCCGTCGGACCGATATCGATGAACTCCACGCGCACGCCGTCATCTTCCAGCGTCATCTTTTTGTCGACCCCTTCAAACTTCAACGTTTCGCCATTGCCCGCCGCGTTGCGCGCCGCCTGCTCGTGGGCGGCCGAGGCGATGATCGTCGCGCCCGCCTCCTCGTAAGTCGGCACCGCCAGCACGTGGTCGGAGTGATGGTGGGTCAAAACGCCATAGCGCAGCGGCTTGTTCGGCACCACCTCACGCAGCGACGCGATACGGTCCGGCAGACCGGCCGTGCCGCCCACCGCGATAATGTGATCGCTCATTTCAATGAACATGGCGTACGTACCGCCGCCACCGATCAGGTAGACACCCTCGTCCAGTTCCTGACGCGTAAGCGGATCTGGCTCGAGTTCGTCTGTTACGCGCTGCTTGCTGTCAACGCCCAGCCACTGGGCGAGTGACTGGTTGACCTGCGTGGAGGTAATCTCCCGCAACAGCGTTTCCTCCCCGGCGACGTAGAGCTGAAACGTCTTGTGGAATGCGACACCCTCCACGTCGTGGTAGTCGATGAAGCGATATTCCACCAACCCGAAACCCGGCAGGAACCGTTCCGAGCGATGCAGCTGATGGGTTTTCTTGTCGAAGTACAAACTGATCGACGGGCCGACTTCCATCGAAAACGCGACCACGTCGTAGTCATTGCCGTCTGCTTGCGCCTCGCCCAAATAGTGCGCGTTGCTCGAGCGCGCCTGTAGCTGGCGAATGAGTAGCGCCGGGGTCACGCGCACATACGGCCCCGAGGTCGTGTTGTAGTCGGGCTGACCAATCGGCTGTGCCGTGCCGGCGCGGTAGTTGAGGTTGTAGCTCTTGTCGCCATTGATGATGGTGGCGTTATCAAATTCGAAACCGCCGCCGCTGCCCCACGCGCGCGTGTAGAACTGACTGTTTTCCAAGTCCAGCGCCGACACACCGGTGGTTGTATTGCGGTCCCACGGTGGCTCAGGTTTCAGGCTTTGGCCCGCCGCTATATTGATGTTCTCCCACTCCGTGGTCACGCTCGTGATGGCCGCAAGCTGATCGCCGCCGTGGGCCGCCACGGCCTGCTCAATGAGCGCCAACGTCTTCTCAACGTTTTGCTGCGTAATGTTTTGCGCGTACACGAAACTCGTGCACGAAAGTAGCGCCGCCAGCGCCATAAGTTTTTTGATCATGGTATCTCCCCAACCCGCCAATGCCGGCGCACAGTGCAACCGACGTGAAACAGGTTAGGACAGGAATACGACCATAAGTGCCCTGGTTTCGATGAAGGGAGAGACCGTAACGATGAAGCGTTCTGTTCACCTGCATGCTGCCACGCACCAGCCCCCTCAAAATGCGTGGCGAACACGTCATCGCGCAGGTAAAGTGCAGGACTGCCAACCACCTATAGCCGAACAAATGAGCAAAAAAATACTGACCCCTCGGCCGATGATCGGCTGGCGCGAATGGGTTACGCTGCCGCAACTTGGCATTGCGCGGGTTAAGGCGAAAATCGATACCGGCGCCCGTACCTCCTCGTTACACGCACTCAATATCGAAATTGAAACGCGCGATGATCGAAAATGGGCGCTGTTTACCGTCGAACCCGAGCAACGCAGCGACACGCGTGCCGTGCGCTGTTCAGCGCCGCTGGTCGATCGACGCCACGTGACAAACTCGGGCGGCCAAAGCGAAAAACGCCCGGTCATCGAGACCACGCTGCAACTTGGCCCACATGCCTGGCCGATCGAAATCACGCTCACCGAACGAGCTGACATGCGTTTTAGGATGCTGCTGGGGCGTCACGCTCTGCGCCAGCGCTTCTCGATCGATCCGGGGCATTCCTATCTGATTGGCAAACGACCACCGCGACCCAAATCATGAGTCCCGCAGCAACCCGTAATTTGCCTCTGGAAATTTTTGGCACGGTCGTCCAGCCCGGCGCGCGTGCAACGATCGATTTGCCGGTGGCCGACCTGTACACGCACTCCTCACTTGCCATGCCCGTGCAAGTGATTCACGGCCGTCAAACTGGTCCGGTCCTGTTTGTGACGGCGGCGGTGCACGGCGACGAGATTTGCGGTGTTGAAATTTTGCGCCGCTTGCTCGGCCGGAAATTGCTGCGCTCACTGCGCGGTACGTTGCTGGCGGTACCCGTG
>CAYGSQ010000073.1:6718-11043 GCA_964352435.1 uncultured Gammaproteobacteria bacterium
GCCCTGGCACGCAGTTTCGGCGCGCCCATTATTCTGGACTCCGATTTACGCGATGGCTCGCTGCGTGAACATGCCGCAAAACTTGGCATCCCAACGTTGCTGTACGAAGCCGGCGAAGCGCTGCGCTTTGACGAGATGAGCATTCGCGGCGGCATGCGCGGCATCGTTAATGTGATGCGTACAATCGGGATGTTGCCGCCGCTCAAGAAACCGCCAACGCCCGTGGCCTCAGTCGTGGCCGGCAATAGTCGCTGGGTGCGTGCCTCAGTGAGCGGCATTGTCAATACACGTGTACGCTTGGGCGAGAGCGTTGAGGCGGGTCAAATTGTCGCCACCGTCAGCGACCCCTACGGCGAGGTCGAACAGCATTTGAAGAGCCCCGTGTCTGGGGTGGTCATCGGGCGCAGCAATCTACCTCTGGCCCATGAAGGCGACGCGTTGCTGCACATTGCAACCATCGACAGCGATCGCTCCGCGCAACTCGCGCTCGCACAGTTTCAGGCCCGTCATGATGACGAGCTCCCTGCATAATTCATCAAGGCACGACTATGCAAATTGGCATTCTCTCCACGAATCGCAACCTCTACTCGACTCGACGTCTGGCCGAGGCCGCCGAAGCACGCGATCACACGGTGCGTGTTATCAATCACAAGCGCTGCTATATGAACATCGCGACGATGCGCCCGGCCGTGCACTACCGCGGCGATATCCTGGAAGGTTATGACGCCATCATTCCGCGTATTGGCGCATCGGTGACGTTTTACGGTACGGCCGTTGTCCGTCAGTTCGAGATGATGGACGTGTATACGCTCAATGAATCCGTGGCCATCTCACGCTCGCGCGACAAATTGCGCGCCCTGCAACTGCTGTCACGAAAAGGTATCGGCCTCCCGGTCACCGGTTTTGCCAACTCGCCCGACGACACCGAAGATTTACTCAATCAGGTTGGCGGCGCCCCGGTGGTCATCAAGCTGCTCGAAGGCACACAGGGCAAAGGCGTGGTACTCGCTGAAACGCGCAATGCGGCGGAAAGCGTCATCGACGCCTTTCGCGGTCTCGACGCCAACTTCCTGGTGCAGGAATTTATCAAGGAAGCGGGCGGCGCCGATATCCGCTGCTTTGTCGTCGGAGACAAGGTGGTTGCCTCGATGAAGCGCCAGGGCGCCGAGGGCGAGTTTCGCTCAAACCTGCATCGTGGCGGCTCGGCCAAAGTCATCAAGATCACACCCGAAGAACGCTCCACCGCCGTACGTGCGGCGCGCATCATGGGCCTGAATATGGCGGGCGTTGATCTTCTGCGCGCCAATCACGGCCCCGTCGTCATCGAAGTCAATTCATCGCCGGGCCTCGAAGGCATCGAGTCCGCCACGGGCAAGGACGTGGCCAGCATTGTGATTGAATTTATCGAAAAGAACGCGAAGAAAGGCAAAACCAAGACGCGCGGCAAAGGCTAGGACGCGCGCAAGAACGGTCTTCGGCTAAAGACCGCTCCCGCGCTTCGAATGCTAGATGCCGCAGCCGGTGCAAATATTGCCTTCACCGCTAGGGCCCGGTGCTTCAAAGAAGCGCAGTCGCATGATGCCCAGGTCGATAAAGTTGACCACACCGTCATCGTTGAAATCGGCGGCCGGATTCCAATTCGCCGAAGCGGGGTTCGAAAAGAACGCCAAACGCAGAGCACCCAGATCCGTTGCATTGACGAGGCAGTCGTTCACAGCAGGTGCAATGTCTGCATCGCAAGCGTTGCCGAGGCCATCGCCATCCGAATCGGTTTGCGCCGGGTTGGCCGTTTCGATGCAGTTATCGGCATCGTTAGTGATGCCGTCGCCGTCCACATCGGGCTCGGTCGGTGGCGCCGGATCCAGAAGATAGACACTGCCGTTCGTGCTGGAGATGTAAAAGAAGCCCGTGTCATCGTCGATGGCAACGCCCGACATGCCGGTGATGCCAAGGCCGCCCACGTCGATGTCGCGCACACACAGACCGGTCGGCGTCAATTCGCGCACGATGTTTTGTGAGCTACTGACCAAAACGAGATTACCGGTATCGCGGGCAATGTCTACATCCCCAAAAAAGATGTCGAACGGCTGCGGACCTGGCAGAAACGATGAGACCTGAATGCCCGTGTCCGCATCATGCGAGATGATGGTGTCCGCGCCGGTGAACTGCACTGTGGCCACAGCGTTGGAACCAGGCACCTGCGCACCGCCAACCAGCGAGATGCTGTCCAGCGCGATGTCGGCAAGCGTTGCACCGGAATTCGGGTCGACCGCGTAAAGTCGTTCGGGATTATCGTCGCCGTTGAACACCAACAGCGAATTGATCGGTACCGCCGTACCGCCCACGCTCAGAGCAGCGAATGAAAAATCGAGATCAAAATCGTTGCTCCCGTTGCCTGGGGAGGTCAGCGTGCCTGCGACCGTACCGTCCGGCTCAATGATCGTGACGTTTGTCGAATTTTGAGTGTGCACGTAGAGCTGCCCTGTGACACCGTTGCGACCAATGGAGTCAAGCGAACCGACGTCCGGCACGATCGTTTCGAGCAACGTGGCGCCCCGCGCGACAGAGCCGATGCCTGCCGTTGCCAATAGGGAAAGAGATACAATTATGCTACGGCGAATATTTGCGGATCGGGACATAGTTAGGCTCCTGTTCTTGTTATCCTGAAAGTATAGCTTCTGTTGACCAGCTTAGTGAATCATCGCGGCGTTTGCCGGGATTATGTAAATTATTTCGGATAGACATGACGCAAACCCTAGCCAACGCTGGCCCTTTGGCCGACGACCTCGCTCAATTTATCGCGCAACATTCGAAGCTGTTGGTCCTGACCGGCGCCGGCGTCAGTACGCGCTCCGGCATTCCCGACTACCGTGATGCCAACGGTGACTGGAAGCGCAGCGCGCCGATGCAATACAAGGACTTTATTGAAAACGCCGCGTCACGTCAGCGTTACTGGGCACGCAGCATGATTGGTTGGCCGCGCGTGGGGCTGGCAAAACCTAACCGCGCACACCGAGCATTGGCGACGCTTGAGGCAGGCGGCCATCTCGGCACTCTGGTTACGCAAAATGTGGATCGCCTGCACCAACGCTCAGGCAGTGACAACGTCATCGATTTGCACGGGCGCCTCGATCAGGTGCATTGCCTGACGCACGATCATGTGATGACGCGCGACGACTATCAGGCGCTGTTGGTTGAGAGCAATCCCGCCTGGACCGTGCACGATGCCACGACGGCACCGGATGGCGATGCCGATCTCGAAGGCGTCGATTTTTCGAACTACGATGTCGTGCCTTGCCCTGATTGCGGTGGCGTCATGAAACCGCGCGTGGTGTTTTACGGCGAGTCGATTCCCCGCGCCACGTCTGTGAGTGCAAACGCGGCGCTCGATGACGCCGACGCGTTGCTGGTGATCGGATCGTCCTTGATGGTGTTTTCAGGTTATCGCTTCGCCCGCCAGATGGCGCAGACGGGCCGGCCCGTCGCGGCGCTCAATCTTGGTCGCACGCGCGCCGATGACCTGATCAAATTAAAGGTACAGGCCGATATTGGTTTGACGTTGGAAAACGTCGTAAGTCAGGTCACAGGCGGCTGAGAGTCACCGCCCCCACAGGACAATCAGCCATCCTGTGAGAGCCGTTTCTCTGCCGCGATCAGGGCGCGCGTTACGCGCCGGTCGCGCGCAGCATCCACAAGGTTTTTTGATGAAAGTCGAGGCGATCGAGGAGCAGCCCGGCGGTGACTTCGTCGGCGGCTTGTGATGCGACGTTCGACGCAGCATCAAATTTGGCGATCGCCTTCTCGTGCACAGCAATCAGACTTTCGATGACATCGTCACTGCCGCCGGCGCTGCCGCCTGCCGCGTAGTCATTGGGCACCAGCGTCCCAAGTGCGCGAATGCGTTCGGCAATGGCGTCCAGGGCCGCGAACAAGTCCTGGTATTGCGTCTCGAGTGCCGCATGCAGGCCGAAGAATTGTGGACCGGTGACGTTCCAGTGTGCGAGCTGGGTCCGGCGCAGCACAGAATCGGTCGCGCTCAGCGTGCCTGCGAGGGCCTCAACAACGTGTTTTGCAGTTGAATTCGTCATGACGAACTCCTTTGGTCAAAGTGGCTAAAATCTGGCAACCATTGTATTGACCGCTCATTGAGGTATCCAATGAATAATACCTTTGCAATAGATAAGGATTATCTATCGAACTGCGTGACGGGGTTGTAACACGTCGCTATACTTGGCGCCCCACCTCAGTGGGCCTGTAGCTCAGTTGGTTAGAGCAGGGGACTCATAATCCCTTGGTCCCAGGTTCGAGTCCTGGCGGGCCCACCA
>CAYGSQ010000074.1:0-7022 GCA_964352435.1 uncultured Gammaproteobacteria bacterium
GTTGAACGCTCAAGACCATGTTTTTCCATAAGATCAGCGGGCAGGAAACACTGCCCCCTGCCCGCCCAGCGCGGCATATCCACCAGAATACGGGCGATGCAGAGCGCGACACCACCATGGCCAGATAGTCGGGCGTCAACATGCCATCGACGCGCTGCGCCAGTTTGTCGGCCAGCGGGGTGCGCACAGATGCCGGCAAATGCGGCAACAAGTGCACGTCGCGCACCCATTGCTCGCCACCATATTCGTCCGCCGACATGGCCCGCGTCAGCCACTCACGCGCGGGTTCCATTGCGGCTGTCGTATGCGCGACCAGCAATGCACGTACGCTTTCCGGGTCGAGCAAACCTGGATCGAAACGTGAGTCGGTCAAACAGGTCTTGATGGTGGCCGCGTCGAGAAAGCGCAACACGCGTGCGGCAGCCGCGATCGGTGGCGCTTCGTCGGGCAAGCTGATCGGCGCGACAAGATACTCGTCAAACAACACGCGCGCTCGCGTCTGGTCTTGCGAATGATCAAGCATTGCGATGTCGATAGGTCCGACGTCACCGGGATGAAAGTCTCGCAGATGCGCAACCAGATCGGGGCGCAAACCGGTCGCCCACAACGTGGCATGGTAGAGCGCGGGGTGCGGATACATGGGACAGCCATAGCTACCCATCATCCGCGCGGTGCCAAGCACCTCCGCAATCGAAAAATCGTGACACAGATAGCCCGCCAACTGGGGAAACAACGCGGGCTCCGGCGCCGTATCGCGCGGACGTTCGCCCTTGCCGTAAATCAGCTCATAAACAAGCTGACCTTCATGCCTGCCATCGGTGGTCATCCCGTTACCTCCTCAAATGTAGTGCTTGGCGCGCGGCGCGCGAATTCAACGCGTGCGGGCGACGTCCGCAGCGCCAGCAAACGCGGCACCGCTTCTTCATTTTCGCGTCCGGCCAAAGACTCGGCCGACGCCAGATCAAAGGCCGTTTGCACAGAACGACCGTTCGCCAATGCTAGATAGAGCGATTCGGAAAAACGCGTCGCGACGGCGTCATTGACCGCCGCCGACATCCCGATCACACAGTCAACGTGGTTAACGATCCGCTGGGCCTGCTCTTTGGAGAAGCAGGCGTTGAGCACGACCAGACGGATGTCATCACTCAGTATTGCGAAAAGTCGCTCGAGTTGCTCGGCGGATACTTTGCCGTCCTCGCCTTCGCCGCCTTCCATCAAAAGCTCGCCGCTTGGCGTACCGTGCGCACTGATATGGACAATGTTGGGCTTGTAGCGCATCAGCGCATCGTCCAGATCGGTGACCCGGGCAGCCCAGTGTTGATGCAGGGTGAATGCATCGCGACGATCGCCGAGTCGGATTGACTGGTCGATGCCGCGGACTTCTTCGTCAAGACGGATGCGACTTGTGCTGCGCGGATTGGCACCGATGAACAACACGCTCACCGGCTCGAACTCGGGCGCGGCCGGCGCGCTACCGCGACGCTTAAGCCACCACACGACAAAAACAATGAACGGCAACAACAGCGCCAGCAACAGCCATTTAAAGTGACGTGATAGGAATGACGATGCAAACACTCCGAGCGTGACATCCACGCTGATCGACTCATCCAGAATCTGGAACGTCTCGAACGCGGCGTCGTTGAGAATCACTTTGGCACTAAGTCGGAGCGTCGCCTTCTTGCACTGACGCGACAGCCAGCGCACCGGCTCACAGGCGGGCAGCACGGTCCAGCGCCACACGGTCTTCTCACTGGACAGCACAATGCGTTGACCTTTGCTGGCAGGCTCCGCGTCGATAACCCAACTCGGCTGATCAACGCCGAGTTCAACCACCATCTTGTCGTGGTACTTCGCCTCGACGCAGCGGACCGGCTCAGTGCACGGATTGTCTGTGGGCGGTGACGGTGGCGCGTGCGACGCAATGGCGTTGGGCGGCAACGCGTTCAGCACGTCTTGCTCAATAGTCTCCGGTGATCTCGCGTCCGTGGGATCGAGGATCAGCACCAGGTCGTAGGTAGTTTTGCCATCCACCAACATATCGGTATAGCGATTGAACGCGTACAAACCCGTCGGCAACTTGTCGACTTTTTGCTCCAGCGTGCAGCCGAACACGTCCACATCAACCGCGCTTGCGGGCGTGTCCGGACAGCGGTCCGACGGGTTCGCCACGCCATCACGGTCATCGTCGCCAGGGCTCGCGACAATGCCGCAGCCGTTGCCATCAACGAGTTGCCCCGACGCCGCGCCCGCGCAGCGATCCAGACGGTTGACCACCCCGTCGCGGTCGTCGTCGAGCTCACAGCCTTTGGCATCGACGCGCGCACCCGCCGGTGTTTGCGGACATTGATCCAGCGCGTCGCTCACCCGGTCACGGTCGGCGTCCGGCGGCGCCACCACGACGGCCGCCGGCGCTTGGGCGACGTTCAACACGGCCGTGTGGGCACCCACGTCAGACGTATTGAAAGCAGCGCTGAGAACCGTGCCGGCCGCAGCGCTCGACGCCACCTCATTCACCGTCACCTCAAACCCGAGCGCTTCAAGCTCGCGGCGGGCGACCGTCGCGGATTTACCGACCAATCCGTTCAGACCGGCACTACTAAATGACCATTGGGCGACACCCAGTTCGATCGTGCTGTCTTGCGCAACCTGTGCGCCCGCCGCCGGGGATTGGACCACGACCTGTCCAGGCCGCGGCCACTGCGCAACCCGCTCGCCAAAGAGTGCGCGCATCGCCGCCGCATCGAGCGTGCTCGATTGCACCCCGAAGCCCTGCGCGCGCAGCAACTGGGTCGCCGCAGCGAGGTCAAGCCCGGCGACTGATCTGAGTTCAATTTCATCATCATCGCCAGGGTCGACG
The DNA here is from genome assembly GCA_964352435.1 of uncultured Gammaproteobacteria bacterium. Classification (GTDB taxonomy): domain Bacteria; phylum Pseudomonadota; class Gammaproteobacteria; order Steroidobacterales; family JBCCMA01; genus JBCCMA01. The sequence continues at coordinate 2,858 of CAYGSQ010000074.1, forward strand.
ATCGTGGTTTCAAAGTCACAGAACTGGAGGACAACCCGGCCCCCGGTTTCGGTTGCGGCACCGCCTACCGGCGCTTGCACCAGGACCCGCCCATCCGTTGGCCATAGCGTGATGTCATCGCCCAAAAGCTCGGTCACCTGCGCGCGATCCAGCGGCACGGTGTCCACCAGGTAGCCGCGGGCCGCGAGCAGTTCAACCGCCTCATCAATATCCAGACCGGTAACATCGGGCAGCGGTTGCGCACCGCCGGTAGTGGTTTTATCCGCAAACAGGCTACAGCCGGCCAACAGCCACAGACACGCAAACGCCGCCAATGCCAGACGCAGCGGGCGTTTGGCAGCGTCTAGACGACGTGTGCCGGTGGCAACGGGCGGCTCGAATGCGAACACGATCTTCCTTTTCTTATGACGTTCGACCAGACATGGCGCAGCCCTTCGCAGGGTGCGCCGCAGCGTGAGCGTTAAATTATGTGAAAAGTGTAGACCATGACCGGCGCTATGACGAACGCGGTCAGTAAGTTACGCCGGGCTCAGGCGGTAGCCGGACCTGGGAAAATGCGTGTTGACCGGCCCGGTGGCATCGCTGGAGCGGCGCAGCGTGATACGGCTTCGATTGAGGGTGATCAGGGTTCCGGTCACCGGCACCGCACCGTAGTCGGTGGGCGCGACCGCCACCGCATCGTCAAGCGCGAACGGGGTGTGCGACGCCGTCACGCCCGCGCCGTGCGCGGGCGTGGCCGCCAGGGCAATGGCCAACGCGTCAGACGAGGCCAACGCGCTCGGCGCACCGTGACCAAATGCAGCCATGCGCGCGCACCAGTCTTCCGTCGCCGTAAATTCACTCAGCCGCTGCGCCATCCCGGGCACGTTACCGCGCGCCATCCACAGCGGGAAATACGCCATCACATCCAGTGCCGTGACCTGGTCACCCAGCCAAAACGGGCGTCCGTCACCCAGCTGCGTCTCAACCAGCACGACCTGTGATAGAAACTGGTCGTCAAGATGGGGAATACTTGCCTCAAGCTGACTGAAGTCCATGAACTCGAAAAACGCCTTGCGGTCGCTGAGGATCGCCGCGGGCAAATCGGGATTGAGCCCCATCGATAAACCCGCACCGGGCTCGAAAAAGCGCGTGTCCGACCAGACTGCCAGCGCAGGCGCCAAACCCGCCACCTCGGGCGTGAACAACGCTGGCGTTGGATGACGCCGCTCCAGCTCCTCCAGGATCAGCGCGGTGTCGCAATAGACGTCGGCGCCGATTTGCAGCACCGGCGTCTTGCGATACCCGCCGGTCAGCGGCATCAAATCAGGCTTGGGCATCACCATCGGGATATCGACGGCGGACCACGCCAGCTGCTTGATACCCATGGCGACGCGGACCTTCTCAGCAAATGGCGACGCCGCGAAATGGTGCAATATCAGGTTTGTCATAGGGTTAACCTAGCGCGAATCACATAAAAAAAACAGTCTTGCTTGTTTCTTTTTCTGCGCAGCAAATCTATACTTTTGGTCAGGTCAGCGAGAACTGACGCCCCCTCCACCACCGCAGCGCGCGCTCCCAAGTGGACCGCCACCGCGCAGGATGCAGCCGATGAGCGAACATGAATAGCAAATGACGCCGCCCGGAACCTACACTGACTGGGGCATGTCAGACGATGAGCTGGCGACTTACCCGCTGGTCTATCGTGACGATCTGTTTGCCGGCAAGACGGTCATCGTATCCGGCGGCGGCTCCGGCATTGGCAAGGGCATCGCCTATCTGTACGCGCGCCTCGGCGCTCGCGTGGTGATCTGTTCACGCAATGAAGAAAAACTGCTGGCCGCGCGGGACAATATGAACCGCCTGCTCAACTGCGACACCGATGCGGTCGCGATGACCATCCGCGATCCCGACGACGTGGAGCGCCTGATGGAACACGTCTGGTTGCGTCACGGTGGCGCCGATTTTTTGATCAACAATGCCGGCGGACAATTTCCACAAGCCGCCATCGATTTTTCGGTGAAAGGCTGGCGCGCGGTCATCGATACCAACCTGAACGGCACCTGGTACATGATGCAGGCGGCGGCGCAGCGCTGGCGCGACACGCAAACCCCGGGCAGCATCGTCAACATCGTAGCGAACGTGCAGCGCGGTATGCCGCAGGTCGCGCACACCTGCGCGGCACGCGCGGGCGTGATCTATCTGAGTAAATCTGTGTCAACCGAGTGGGCGCCACTTGGCATTCGCGTTAACTGCGTATCGCCGGGCGCTATTTCAACGGAAGGCCTCAACGTCTACCCCGGTCGTGCGGCCCATCGCTTTCTTGATTCCAATCCGATGCGTACCCTCGGCGACGTGTACGACATCGCGCAGGCCACCGCATTTATATGTGCGCCCAGCGGCAAATTCGTCACCGGCGAAGTCTTGACCGTCGACGGTGGCAACAATCAGTGGGGCGACACCTGGCCAGGTGGTGTACCCGAGGAATTTAAAGTCGACTTTTCCTAAACTTACCCATGCAGGAGTAACGAACATGGCCAACAGCACCGTGGCACAAGCCGTGATCAACCCCGACGCCCCCGATACATCGTTAGAAGCCAAAGTCCCCTACGTGGACAACGGCACCGAGCGCGTCGCACCCGAGCGCTACTACAGCCGGGCTTTTATGGACAAGGAATGGACCCATCTGTGGACCCGCGTGTGGCAGATCGCGGCCGTCGAATCCGACCTGCCTGAAAGTGGCGACTACGTCATTTACACCATTTTGCACGAACAGATTCTGGTCGTGCGTCAGGACAACGGTTCGGTCAAGGCCTTCTATAACGTGTGCCCACATCGCGGCAATCGACTGGTGCACAATCAGTGTGGGTCCGCGGCCAGCTTCACCTGCTCGTTCCACTCGTGGAATTTTGGACTCGACGGCGCGCTGGGTTCCATTACCGACGAAGAGACATTTCGTCGCGATGTGATTCGTCACCGGCCCGGCCTCAAGGAAGTCCGCTGTGAATCGCTGGCGGGCATCGTGTTCGTCAACCTCGACGACAAAGCGCCACCGCTGGCCGACAGCATCGGTCTGCCCGAAGGCTATCTGGAGGCCTATCGCATTAACGAGATGAACGTCGTGCGCCATGTAGTCAGTGAATGGGGCGCCAATTGGAAGACCGGCGTCGACGCGTTTTACGAGAGCTACCACCTGCACGCGGTACACCCCGAAACCCAGGGCGTCATGGGCGACATCAACGTGCAATACGACCTCTACCCCAACGGCGCCAGCCGCATGATCGTGCCACTGGCGCAGGTCAGCCCACGCTTCCCGGATCAGACGTCGGTCAACGACGGCCTGAAATACATGATGGGCGACGCCGGCATGAAGGCAGAAGATTACGTCGGTGATGCCGCCGGTGTTCGGCGTGCCATTCAACAAGCGAAGCGCGCACGCGCAGAACGCATTGGACTGGACTACACCGACCTGACCGATGGCCAACTGACCGACAGCTGGGCCACCGGTATTTTCCCCAATGTGCAGATCGGTCTGCATCCCGAGGGCGCCTTCCTGATGCGCTTCATGCCCCACCCGACCGATCCGGAACGGTTTTATTACGACACCATGACGCTGTTCCGTCACGCCGAAGACGAAACCTACAAGGCGCCGGCGTGGATGGGCATTCCCGCGGGCACGGACCTGACCGGTGCCGACCGCCCGGACACCGAGTACGTGCCGCTGGGCGAGCCGCCGAATTTGGGCATGGTGCTTGATCAGGACTCGGAGCTACTGCCGGTCGTGCAAGAGGGCACACGCTCCCGAGGCTTTGAAGGACCGTTATGGGGCGAACAGGAACAGCGCCTGCGCCACTTTCATGTGGAGATTGATCGGTATCTGAACGGCGAGAAATAAGCCAGCGCGGGAGCGGCGGTGTAGCCGCTCCCGCGCACACGTCAAAGCATCAAGGGTCGCATTGATCCGTCAGTCCGCTCGGACCAGGGGCAGCGAAGAAATTCGTACGCATCAAGCCCAGATCAACCACGTTCACAACGCCATCACTGTTAAAGTCGAGGACCGGGTTGTTGCCGAAAAAGCCGGCACGCAACTGGCCAAGATCCACCACGTTGATGACGCAATCGTTGTTGACATCGGCATCGCAGAGATCGCCAAAACCATCGCCGTCGCTGTCGGTTTGATCCGGGT
>CAYGSQ010000074.1:7032-10913 GCA_964352435.1 uncultured Gammaproteobacteria bacterium
GGCACGATGCTGCACGAGTCTTGATCGTCGGTGACCGCGTCGCCGTCGCTGTCGGGATCGCTCATGCCGTCGTCATATAGATAGGTGACGGTGATCGAGCCGCCCTCGACGGACGTCCCCACGCTGAAGCTCGCGGTACCAACGTTATCCAGCTCGAAGAAGACATTGTTATAAACGATGTCGACGGTAAAGATATCGAGGCTGCCCGTGCCGATTACGGTGGTAAAGCCGAACAGGCTGAAATCGTTGGTAAACGCGCTGTCTTCAAAGAACGTCCCGTCGGAACAACCATCGCCGCCGCCAGGGTCACCGAAACACCCCAGCCCGAAGCCGTTCTCAAAGTAGAGGGAGCCGCCAGAGCCACCATCCGTGCGCTGAAAGTTGATCCCAACGGCAAGGTATTCAAGAAACGCCGCCGCCTGATGAGGAATGCCACCATCGAATATACCCTCGGCCTGAATATCCGCGAACACGCTGAAATCCCACTGCATACTGACCAGCACGTCGGTCAGCGTACCGAGTGCAGGATCAAACATGGGCAGGCCCGTGATTGGCGTCGCCTGTTCGGCAAACGGTTGATCGAACGGCTGGAATGTCGCATCGAAGGTCGCGAACGGCAAATCGACCGTGTAGCTGTCGCTTTGTGGCGCGGCATTGGCCGCCTGGCCTGCCAGCGCGCAGGCAACCAGCATCGTCGCAGCGGGTAACTTGATATTCATGTTTTTTTTCCTGATCTGTTGAATTGAGAGGCCAGGCGACCCGCATCGGGCGCACGTCCACGTAATTAAATAGGCGTCCGCTAACGCCAGACAAGGTCAAAATCCCGGAATTACGCGGGCCACGGGTTCTGTCTGCGGCGAAAATCGCGTACAACACGGCTTACCAATAATTAGAGATCAACCATGTCCCCATTGATTTTCGGTTGTATGGGCCTCGGCGGTTCCTGGAACCCGGCAGAGGTGTTGAACGACGCCAGCCGCCAACATGCGGCGACCGCGATCGACACGGCCCTCGAATGCGGCATTCGTGTGTTCGACCATGCCGACATCTATACCCATGGCCGAGCCGAGCTGGCCTTTGGCGACTACCTGCGCATAAACCCAGGCGTACGCGACCAAATTACGCTGCAATCCAAGTGCGGCATTCGCTTCGATGACGAGGCAGGTCCCACACGCTACGACCTGTCGCGTGCGTGGATCAATCAGTCGGTGGACGGCATTCGTTCACGCCTGGGTATCGATCAGCTTGATGTGCTGCTGCTACACCGACCCGATCCGTTGATGGAGCCCGCCGAAATTGCCGAAACGTTCCAGAGGTTAAAACAGGCAGGACACGTACGTGCGTTTGGCGTCAGCAATATGCACGTCCATCAGATCGCATGGCTGCAGTCTTGTCTCGACGAACCGCTGGTCGCCAATCAAATTGAAGTCAGCCTGGGGCATCGCGACTGGCTGGACGAAGGCGTCTACGCGGGCAACGCCGCGGGCCGCAACACCAACTTCTCCTCCGGCACGCTGGAATACTGTCGCCAGAACAACGTGCAGATTCAAAGCTGGGGTGCACTGTGCCGCGGCGCGTATACCGGCCGCGAACAGGATGACGCGACGCCGGCTGTCGTCGCAACCAGTCAATTGGTCGCCAAACTGGCGGCGCAACATTCGACGACCCCGGAGGCTATCGTGCTGGCCTGGCTGATGCATCACCCCGCCAACATCGCGCCCGTGATCGGGACAACGTCACCGCAACGAATTCGCGCGTGTGCTCAGGCCGGTGACGTGACGCTGTCACGCGAACAATGGTACGCACTGTTCGTCAGCGCACGCGGTGAACGCCTGCCCTGAGACGGCGCGACGCGCAACGCCTAGTGCGCGTCAGTCATGAAAGTAATTTGATGAATCAGAACGTCGAAGCGCGAGCCCGTATCGTCGCCGTCCGCCGATAGCCACAGGCCCAGAATTTCAACCGGTTCGTCGAATGACTGATACAGCTCGAACTCGCCCGGATTCGACAGCCGCGTAATACGCGATTCGTACAACAATTCGCTCAGTGGATGCACGCGCTGCGTTCCGAGCAAGGCCGCGTCCTGCGTGGTCGACAAGAAATGGATGCGTTCAACACCACTGCCCTTCGGTGCCAGCTTGAACAGGGTTTTAATCCAGGGCGCCGCCACACGTCGCTGCACCCAATTGAGCGTTTGCGGACCCGCTTCGACCAGCCCCGCCTTGAGCACAAAATCGTCGGCACTGACCTGACCCTGGACGGCCCCGGCGGGCAGATCCAGTGTGCCCTGCCAGCTGGCCCTGATGCGCACACCACGAATGGCAAGCGGCGCAGCCAGCTTGTGCACCAGGGGTGATGCCGACTTGTCGACCGCAATATGCAGCCCATCATCAGCGAAGCGTACGGTGTTGGCGGGAATCTTGCGAAACGACAATGCGGTTCAGGCGTTGGCATCGGCTATCGGCACCTCGAAGCCGTAGACCGACCCGCAGGGCAACAGACAAAACAATAGAGACAACAACGGGTGAACTTTCATCGCCTGATTGTAGCCGACACACCCTCGCGCAGTGGTCACCAAGTCATCACAAATTGTGACAAAGAAGTGCCGATTCGCGTGCAATATTTGCGGCCATTGAACGGTCCGCTCATACTCATTGCCCTGCTCAGGAAGCCTCATGTTTGCACATCGCACCAGCCAGATCCTCATCGCACTGACGCTGCTTGTCAGCGCGCTGTTCAGTCACGGCGCCACCGTTGACGTGGCGGTCAGCCAGACCAATGGCGATGCCGCCACGGGCCTGGTCGTCGAGCTGCGCAACGCGGCGGCCGGCTTCCGTGCAAACAGTACGAGCAACTCCAGCGGTCGGGCGCGCTTTGCCGGCGTGCCGCCAGGCCGCGGCTACAGCATCGTGATCGATGGCGACGAGCACGCACGCGACATTGCCCTTGGCAGCAATGAAAACCGCGCGGTGCAGGTGCGTCTGGTTGAAACCGTCGTCGTCAGTGGCCGCCGCGAATCACTTGCCATCAACGCACTGGATGCACAGGTCAGCGCACGCCTCAGCGGACAGGAACTCAAAACCATTCCTATTGAAGCGCGTGATCTGAGTCGCGCGCTCATTCGCCTGCCCAACGTCGTACCGTCCACCGGTTTTTTCCCGGAAGCGCCGCCCATTTCCATTAACGGCGCCAACGGTTTGTTCACGCAGTATCTGATCGATGGACTGGACAACAACGAAAATTTTCTTGGCGGCCCAAAGTTTCCCATCTCGACCGGCTTCGCGTCGGATGTCACCGTGCTGGCCTCATCGTATTCCACCCAGTACGGCCGCACCGGCAACGGTGTGGTCGACGTCACCTCGCGTTCGGGCAGTAACGAGTGGACGGGTGAAGCGTTTTATCTGGTGCGGCCGGGCGCTTCGGTCGATGCATCATCCCCGTTCCCACAGCGTGATTTGTCCGGCAATCAGGTGCGCGACGGGTTTCGCCGTGACCAATACGGCGTGTCGCTTGGCGGCCCCATCGTGGAGGACCGCACGTTTTTTTTCGCGAACATTGAGCTGACCGACGATCAGAAAGACAACGTGTTGAGTTCACCAGAGCTTGGCGTGGTCGGTACCGTACCCGGCGAGAACCAAACGCTACTCGCGTCGGTGCGCCTGGACCACAAGCTCAACGATGACTGGCGTCTCGCGCTGCGCGCCAACCGTGGTGACGTCGATATCGAGCGCCAGGGCGGCGGCCTCGAAGGCGGCGTGACCTTTCCGTCCGCCGGCTCCGTGCAACAGCGCAACTCAACGCTGCTCGCCGCCTCGGCCACGTTTGACCGCAATGCATTTACTGCCGAGACCACACTTGGCCTTAGTCGTTTCGACTGGAAT
>CAYGSQ010000075.1:0-10847 GCA_964352435.1 uncultured Gammaproteobacteria bacterium
CCAGTCTTGTGCCGTCGTCGCGCGTGGATGAGAGCGGATCGAGCGCCGTGGATCAATGCAGCTAATATGCAACGTTAGGAGGCAGCAACCAGCTCATGCAAAGAACGCCCAACTACTTCCTGCTTACCGCCGCCACCTTGAGCGCGATTGCTGCGCTCTTGCATCTTGGCTGCATTGTTTTTGGCGCCTCGTGGTATCGCTTCTTGGGAGCAGGCGAGCAAATGGCGAAGTTGGATCTGGCTGGCCATTGGTACCCAACGACTGTTACATCAATAATTGCCTTGGTCCTGTCTGTTTGGGCGTTGTACGCGCTGTCAGGGGCCGGCGTAATTCGTAGGCTTCCATTCGTACGCTTGGTGCTATGCGCGATTACAACCGCATATTTGCTTCGAGCGGTTGCCTTCATGCCACTCCAGACCTACTTGCCTGAAAATAGTGCGACGTTTTGGTTTGTAAGCTCTGGACTTTGCTTGGTGGTGGGCGTTTTCCATCTTCTTGGTCTACGGCAGGCTTGGCAAAGTCTATAGTGCATGCGCGACCTGGAAAATCGATGTCACGTGACTCGACAGTAATCTGGGTGACGATTCAGCATTACGGCAATACGTGCTTTCAAATTCTCCTCGCTCTCTGCATGGGCTTCGCGGTTGGCTGCAGCGAGCGCGCCGCGCCAACCGATGAAGAAAAATCCCGTTGGGCGCAAGAATGGTCTCAAGAGCGCGCGGCTGGCGCATGCCTTAAGTCTCGACAGAGCAACTCTCACGCTGCGCTGCCCGCAACGACCAGACCATGCACCGAGCAGGAGCCTTGCTACACGCAGTCGGATGGCCTGAAATTTGTGAAAGGCGATGCTTGCAGCAACAATACGCCAAATGGCTTCTGCGGCATGGATCTCTCGCGCGTATTTGGGTCGGACAGCTGCACATGGGAGACTTCGGTAATGTTGCCTGAGCTGACACAGTCCCGCTGTCTTTGCATGGCGTCCACAGACGATGCCAGTCGCTGGTACCACACTGCGCTCGCCAATATGCGCCGCAAAGCCTGGACTGATTGCGGCTTTTCCCTGGATGGGCCTTCCGCAGTCGCATCGGGCACGCAAACAAGCGTCAGGAAAATTCTGCGCGAGTGCCTCGAGGACCTCGTTGATTCTGGTCGCGCGAGCGAGATTGCGGCCGATTCCGGGTTTCGGGTAACGCAATGATTGAACGAAAAAGGCTGTCGCGCGTTTTCTGGGACGGGTCGCTTGGCAAAGTAACGAGATTTTTCATCGGCATAACGTCTTGCAAGACAGCGCGCAACTCGGTGTCAATTACGCTTGCCCAATTCGCCAGCGCGCCCGCAGCTGGCGATTTGTTTCCAGACCAACTTGTTCGAGCCGCGATAGAACGCACGACCCACGCCATCGATTATGACGGTTCATACACCTCTATCGGCTACCCTGGCGACGACGTTGCCGCGAACAAGGGCGTCTGCACAGACGTCATCATTCGCAGCTATCGCAAGCTTGGCATCGACCTGCAACGCGTAGTCCACGAAGACATGCGTCAGAACTTTGATGCGTAACGGAGCAAGACTTTGAAAGAAATTATCAAGTTCGTCATTGATCTGGCATTGCCGTTTGTCTTTGTAATCGGCGGTTTGAAGATGCTCTCAGCGAGCTTTGAGAATGACATCGGTTTCTTTTTCTGGACCGGCCTGATCCTGATCATTGTTGGACTTGCCCGCGGCCTGTGGCTGCTGATATCAAATGGTATCTCCCCGTGGGGAGACTGACGGAGGTTCTTTTACGGAGCTTGCAGATGCCCAATATCAAGATGCAGTTTGCGACTACAATCCTCGCCCTTGCGCTGGGTGCGGGCGCGTTCGCGGCAGACCCTTTGAATTGCCGCATTGAGCCCGAGCCAATTTTCGATGGGCGGCACACGGGCGTCTCAAGCCATGAGTTCGAGTCTCAACGTCGTATGGACGCAGTTGAATTGCTTGTCCTTACAAGCGGCTTGAGGGTCCAGGTGCGGCACTTTGCATGCACCAGCTACACGATGGTCTTCGAATTTCATCCTGCAGATCCTAATTTTTCGACGCTGTCGCTGGATAGCCTGCTGGCGCGAGTCGAGGGTGATCTGAGCGAGTTAATACCGATAGATCCTGGTTTCGACCTTGGCAAGCGGGCTTTACGTCTTATCCAGGACTATCCAGCGCCCCAGAGCTACGAGCCTACCAAAGCGATGGTTGACGCCAAAAGCGGCGGCAGATTTCATTTTGCTTTCCGCAACTCACCGGAAACAGGCGGCGTAGCAATCATGCACTTCGAAATCAAATTGTGATGGCACACTACATCGACGGATTTGTACTCCCCATTCCACGCGATCGTCTAGGCGACTACCTGAAGTATCGGTTCGGCCTGTTTTGGAAAGCGAACATCCCGCTTAAACAGATCGTTCAAGCGGGCAAGAGAACGTGGCATGACGAGGCGCAAGCCAACGACGAGATTAGCGGCCACGTTAGCTAAACCCAACGACGCACCCTGCTGCAATAGTCGCGATACGACGCACCAAACGTCGCCTCAAGCGCCGCCTCCTCCGGCTTGATTTGCCACACCGTGATCAGCCAAACGAACAGCATGATCGGCAGCAGCGCCAACGGCTGACCGAGAAAAACAGCCCAACCGCACAACATCAGCAACATACCCAGGTACATCGGATTGCGGGAGAAGCGAAACATGCCGGTTGCCACAAGCGCTTGAGCGCGCTCCGGCGTCAGCGGATTGATGGTGGTCTTGGCCCGGAAAAAGGCCAGCACCGACACCCCGTCGATTACCGCACCAACGGCTACCAATGCCGCAGCCAACTCACGGCGCCAAGGCAGGGCAACATTCCACGATGAGAACAGCTGCGCCAAGCCCCACATGGCCGCCGCGCAGGCCAGCCCGATCAACGGCGGTGGAATCTTGTTCTTCATACAGCGTTCCTAAGCCCCATATTCGCGCTCAACGCGCGCGATCCGAACACGGTATTCCGTGTACCACTGCTCGCGCCCCAGTCGCCGAGCTTCTGCATGATCCACATGCTGCCGCCAGTTTTTGATGGACGCCAGGTCGCGCCAGTAACACAGCGTGAGCCCAACGCCTTCGCGCGCGGATTCCATGCCAAGAAACCCTGACTGCTCCGACGACAGCTTGGCCATCAGTGCGGCCATTTCATCGTAGCCGTTGTCGCCCGGCGTGCGCAGCGACGTGAATATGGTGACGTAGTACGGGGGCTCGGGCGTGCGTGCAATCTCGTCCACGGCAATGCTCCAGATGTATGGGCCGCCTAATCCTGAGATAATGAACGCCGATTGTCGACCCCAATGCCGGAGACGCTTGTCGCCATGCCCTCTAATTATGCCGGATCCCGTTTTGCTATCCACCGTGCCGCGCGCGTCATTCGCGAAGGGGGCGTCATCGCGCACCCCACCGAGGGCGTTTTTGGTCTGGCCTGTGATCCCACTTGCATAGAGGCCGTGCAGCGCATTCTGACAATCAAGGACCGCGATGCGCACAAGGGCCTGATCCTGTTGGCTCATAACGTCGATGCGCTGAGACCGTTTTGCGCACCGCTGGACGAGGCGCTGACACAAACGCTGCAGGCAGCAACCAAGCATCCGACCACCTATGTCCTGCCCGTCGCGCGGGACACCGATCCGCTGCTGACAGGCGGCCGACCCACGTTGGCCGTGCGGATCACCGAGCATCCGTTCAGTCGGGCACTGTGTGAAATGCTCAAACATCCGATCGTGTCGACGAGCGCAAATCGTGGCGGCAAACCCGCGGCGCTCAGCGTCACCGACGTGCGTCGCGCCTTGGGCGAGGATGTCGATTTGGTAGTCAGCGGTCCCTTGGGCGGTGCACACGGGCCCAGCGAAATTCGCGATGCGCTGACGGGCGAAGTATTGCGGGCCGCCGCGCCAGGTTAAACCGGCCACGCCATTGGACCGACCGGTCATTCGCGGTATGATGACACCTGATTATGTGTACAGGTTACCGTCATGTCCAACCACGAACGCATCAACTACATCGAGCTGCCTGCGCGCGATATCGCGGCCGCCCGGACATTCTACGGCGAGGCGTTCGGCTGGACCTTCGAAGCGTACGGGCCTGACTATCTGGCGTTTAATGACGGCGCAATGGACGGTGGTTTTTTTCGCGCCGACCTCGAGTCCCGCTGTGACCGCGGCGCGGCGCTGGTGGTGCTGTATTCGGACGATCTGGAAGGCACGCTGGCCAATGTAGAAACACATGGCGGCACCATCTTGCAGGCCATTTTTTCGTTTCCCGGTGGACGACGTTTTCACTTTGCCGATCCAAACGGCAATGAGCTTGCCGTGTGGACCACCGTCGCCGAGTAAAGCTTACGCGGTCTCGGGCGTGCCCGGGATAGAGCCCCCGCTATATCGTGATACGCAGCGTAACGCTGCGTGTAGCCGACTGTGTCTCAGGCCGCCATCTCACGGTCATGATACGTATTGAAACACACGCATACATCGTGGACACGGGTCCGGCGGCATGTCCCCGTATGCTGCGTCCTCAATGTTTGAACCACTCCGAGGAAATGACCATGACTCGCTTGACCCAATTTGCAGTGAAATCCCTTGCCGTATTCCCGCTAACGCTGATGGCAATGTTTGCCACGGCCGGCCATCATGAAAAAGGCGAAATGCACGCCCATTCAAAAGACATCGTCGACGTCGCCGTAGCCGCTGGCCAATTCAACACGCTGGCAGCCGCCCTGACCGCCGCCGGCCTGGTAGACACGCTGAAAGGCGACGGCCCGTTCACAGTGTTCGCCCCCACTGACGCAGCATTCGCCAAGCTGCCCGAAGGCACCGTCGAGTCGTTGCTCAAGCCTGAGAACATCGACAAGCTGAAAGCCATCCTCACCTACCACGTGGTGGCAGGCGCAGTAAAAGCCAAAGACGTTGTCACGTTGACAGAAGCCAAAACGGTGAACGGCGCCAGCGTCGCGATCAAAGTCGCTGACGGTTCCGTCATGATCGACAACGCAACGGTTGTGAAAACGGACATCGACGCCAGCAACGGCGTGATCCACGTGATCGATACGGTCATCATCCCCAAGAGCTAATCCCCATGGGCTCTCCCCGAGGGGCGGCGCGTAGGCCGCCCCTCACCCCCCGGCTTCAGCCCGCGACGCGCATCGTCTTCACTTTCGGCCAAGCCCGGCACATAGTCGCCAGCCAGAATTTTCACGATGCCGCCACTGCGGCTTGCCAACATAGCGCTACACATTGCGGCGGGATCGATCGGTTTGGCGATCGGGTTTGCGCCTCTTGCACAACGCAAAGGCACACCCATGCACCGACGATGTGGCCGGCGATTCGCCAACAGCGCCCTGGTCGTCGGATTGACCGCCACGATTGGCTCGGTTTTTTTCCGTTTTATCCCCGTTTTCGCCGTGCTCAATGTGCTGGTGGTGTATCAGCTGGTCAGCGGTTGGCGTGTCATTGGGATAATCTATAGCCACCATTTTGGAGGCCATTAGCTGGCACCAGCCGCGCCGTGTGACTATCCTGCATGCTAGTCCAGCGCGTAGCGCATGATTCAGGAGCAGCAGAATGAAAATAATTAGTGCCGTAGTTTTTAGCATCACCATGAGTATCACCGCGTTCGCCAGTGATACGTCGGGGCCGGTCGGCACCATTTGGGCATCACCCTCCTCCACCTTCGTGATGTTCACCGTCACCAATCCGAACACGAAGTATGAGCGCTGCAACGAATCACAGCGCTTCTCGATCGACTTGCGAGTTTTGGGCGGCGAGGCCACTTACCAACTGCTGCTACTCGCAAAGCGGGAGAGCTACCGCGTCAAGGTAGAAAGCCTGAACACCTGTAATCCATTTGATGCCGAAAATATTCGCAATCTTTCGATTACATAGGCGACCCCCCGGTGAAAAAACACGCGTTTCTGGACGACTACAGCGAAGGCTGCCATCCCAATATTCTGCAAGCAATGGCCGCCACCAATCTGGTACAGCAAAGTGCGTATGGCAACGATGAATACAGCGATCACGCGCGCGAGTTGATTCGCACTCATCTGGGCAACGCCAACGCCTCCATCTACTTTGTCAGCGGCGGGACGTTGGCCAATCTGATTATGATCTCCAGCGCACTGCGTTCCCACGAAGCGGTCATCAGCGCTCACAGCGGGCATATCGCCCTGTGGGAAACCGGCGCCATTGAGGCTACCGGCCACAAGATCATCTCGGTGCACAGCGACGACGGCAAGCTGACCCCGCGGGACATTGAGACCACGCTGGAGCAGCACTCGCAATATCCACACGTGGCGAAGCCGCGCCTGGTGTACATCTCCAACGCGACGGAAGTGGGCACGATCTATAGCAAAGCTGAGCTAACCGCCCTGTCACAGATTTGTCGGGCACGCGACCTGTTGCTGATGCTTGACGGCGCGCGGCTGGGTCCGGCCGTTTGTGCGCCGGGCAATGACCTCACATTGCAAGACGTCGCTGAGCTTACCGACCTGTTTTGGATCGGCGGCACGAAAGCAGGCGCGCTCATCGGAGAGGCCATCGTCATCGCGAACCCAAAACTTGCAGACGACTTCGCATTCCACATTAAGCAACGCGGCGCACTGCTCGCCAAGGGACGCCTGCTCGGTCTCCAGTTCGTCGAGCTGTTTAAGGACGGGCTGTTCTTCGAGATAAACCAGCATTCAAACGCCCTGGCGCAGCGCATTGGCAAAGCCTTTGTCAGCCAGGGCCATGTGCTGTTCGCGCCGACCCAAAGCAACCAGGTGTTTCCAGTATTGCCGCCCGCGGTGATTGAAGACCTGCGGAGGTTGTTCGATTTTCACGCCTGGGAACCGGTTGACGAGCACTGTGCAGCCGTACGCTTTGTCACGTCCTGGGCGACGCGGGATGAGCACGTCGACGCTCTGGTCGCCGCGATTCCCAAACGTTGAGTCCGCACATGACGCACACACGAGGTTGCCGAAGCCATACTGTGGCTCGCCTCCGACAAGTCTGCCGACACCACCAAAACCTTCCCTGAGGTATCGGGCGGACTCTAAAAGACCGGCGCCGAAGCAAACACTTCGACGCCGGTCGATCATCGTAAAGCCGCGCGCTTAGTAGTCGTCACTGTACGCTTTCATGAACCAGTAGACGGTTGAGTTGAACCGTCGCGCCGAGTTCGTCGAGCCACCTGCGCGATGCATGCCCACCAGATAGGCGCCATAGTTGCAGCCAGAGCAGGTCGGGTCGGCGTAGTGATAAAACGCAGAGCCGCTTTGCCCGCCGCTGCTGTCGGCAAAATGCCTGATGATGGTTGACGATGACGATGCATCGTTTTCACTCGAGCGCGATGTATCACCCCACACGCGCACGCCACAGCTAGTACCGGGGTTGCCACAGGTTCCCGTTGCCGGATAACCGCGCATATAGCCCGTACGACCCTCAATGGCACTGGTCGACGCCACGTAGTGGCCTAACCAGCCAACACTCGCACCGGGCCGATCTGAGTTCACGCCATTGCGCACGGAATTGCAGCCCACATTGAAATCGAGAACAGCGTAGTCATAGGTCGAGCTTTCAGTGTTGATGTACGCGGTCGGGATAGTCACCCAGTAGCAGGAGTACCAGTCACCAAAAGGACTCGAGTCGCTGTCCTGACTGTCAAAGCCCGGTGCCCAGCGATGTGCAGACTCCCACGTGTTGGCGCCCTCATCCCAGAAAACGTGCGCCACAGACATCGCCGTCGAAGGCCCGATCAATGTGCCGGATCCCTGTGACCCGTTGATCGAACTGGTGCTACCCGTGTTATCAAACACGATGTGCGTGCGATGCGGGTAAGCCGTATTCGACATCACCCGGCGGTCATCGACGCCATGCACGGTTCTGGCTTCATTGGCAGCGTCTTCGGCAGACAGGTCACGGACAAAGTCGACCCGCCCCTGTGAGCCCGATGTGCCGCGCGCGGCGCGACCTGCTTTGCCACTGCGCTCAGCCGCGTGTTCTTGCTTAAGCTGGCGCGCCAGCTCGTAGGCGGGTGTCGCTTCAATAAACTGATGACCCTGGAAGAATGCCGTCCCCCGCAGGTTGTGTGCCAGCTCGTCTACGCTGATCGCAGCCAGATCAAGTGGCTCGCTGCGCTGGACGCCCGCTTCTTTCTCGGCGCGGGCATTAACGATCTCGCCCACCCACTCAAATTGTTTGCCGCGCAGGAATGCGGTTTTACGAATGACGCGGCCATCTTCAAGTGTGTCGACAACGTCGCCGCGAAAACGCAGCACATCAGAAAAGACCGACTCAACGGGCATGGTCAACTCGCCGTCGGGAGCGCCCTCGGCGTTCGCAGCGGCGGCACTGGCAAGTGCGACACAAAGACCGAAAGCACGGAATGAATTTCGTTGGATAGTAAGCATAGAGGTACTCCAGGAGTGGTAGCCTGCCTTTTGGGTCAGACCGAATGCCCTTATGCTGTTTAGCGACGCTGTACTGAGGATCACCTCAGGCGGCAGTGATTCCCCAAGGTTTCATGTGCCATGCCGCCATTTTACGCCGGGCGCGCGGCAGCCCGACCCACCGTCATGTCGCAGCCGATACGTCCTCCCCGCGCTGTCCACCGAAAACATCATTATCAAGAAAGTCCGCGATCTGTGGCATCAGGCGCGCCGGCTTCAAACGCAACTCCAAAAGCGAATTGGCCTGCAGAAATTGCGCGCCGGGAATTTCCTCAACGAGATTCACCGCGTCCGTAAACGGATGGAGCAGGTCACGTTTGTGACCGATCACAAGCGTCGGCACATCAATCGCACGACGGCGCTCCGCATCCGGCGCTACGGGACCTACCAGGATGCCGTGCAAAACAGCGGCCGTTACCTTGGGCGGCGCGGACAACGTATTGAGTACACTATTTAAAGGATCAAGTCGTGTGCGCGGCACCTTGCTCCAGAACGCACTGGCCAGCCGCGAGACTGGCCCACCAAACTGGACCGCCAGCAGCAACGGTACAAACAACATGGCGGCGAACGGTGTAGCGCTTTCCATGACCGGCATTTCGATAATCAGACCATGCAGCCGCTGCGGCGCCGTGATCGCGACCTGCAGCGCGACGTCGGCACCAAGCGACATACCTCCTACCACCGCCTTTTCGACATCCAGGTGATCCAGTAATGCAACGACCTGTTCAGCATATCGGTCAAATCGATGCAGCCGCGCATCTTCAGGTTTATCACTGCGTCCGTGGCCAAGCAAATCAAGCAGAATGACTCGATAACCCTGACTCGCGAACGCGCGCGCCATACCGCGATTGATATTGGCATCCAGCAACAAGCCGTGCAGCAGGACGACGACCCGCTCTCCGGATCCGTGCTCCTCAAAGTAGAACTCGTGATCTTTAAAACGGAAAGTGTCAGAATTGACGACGTTCAAAGCGCATTCTCCAGGTCCGGTGGATACAACAAGGATAGACCATGGTATTGCCAGTTCGATTAGCGACCCATGAAGATGCTGGCCCTATAGCGGCCATCTACAATCATTACGTCGAAAACACAGTTGTCACGTTTGAGACGCTGCCCGTCTCAATACCGGACATGGCAAAACGCATCGCGATGGGATTACCCAACTATCCGTGGCTGGTTTCCGAACGTAACGGCACTGTACTTGGCTATGCCTACGCGACGCAATGGAAAGCCAGAGCGGCCTATGCCAGGTCGGTGGAGAGCACGATCTATGTCGCGCCCGATCATTTGGGCAAGGGTGTGGGCTTGCCCTTGTACCGCGAGCTACTGGAGCAGCTTGGGGCGCGCGGCTTCCACTGCGCGCTTGGCGGTATTGCACTGCCAAATCCCGCTAGCGTGGCCCTGCATGAGAAACTCGGCTTCCGCAAAGTAGGCGAACTGCAGGAAGTGGGTTGGAAGATGGAGCAATGGATAAATGTGGGGTACTGGGAGTTGCTATTGACCTGCGCCTGAGCAGCCCATCTAATGTCAGTGCACTGTCGAATGTGACCGGAGATTCACTGCGATTTTGTCGCAGTGATATGCGTACGCGAGAGCACGTTGCAAGCGCCCACTCGGTTACGCCAGACGCGAATTATTTTGCCGCCGACCATCATGCCGGGGCCGACGATGAATTTGAACGAGATCATTAACGTCAGCGCTTTCCCGCTCGCAAGCCCGCGCATGCGGGCTGCTGACTTGGCAAGCACATTCGAGACATGAGCGCCAAAACAGTACTGCTCACACTCGGCCGTTTACCCAAAGCCCTGGAACTGACCCGCGGTCTGCACCGTGCAGGCTGCCGGGTCATTGTCGCCGAACCGTTTGGCTGGCACGTCTGCCGCATGTCCAACAGCGTAGACCAAAGCGTCGCGCTGCCCGCGCCAAATGATGATCCGCGGGCTTACCGCCAGGCGCTACGCGACACCATCAACGAGCATCAGGTTGACCTTGTCATCCCCGTATCGGAAGAAGCTCTGCACGCGCTAAGCGTGCGCGACGCCGTGGGCGACCACGTGCAGTTTTTCTCGCCGCCTCGAGATACCATTTTGGCGCTGCATGACAAGCTGCGATTTGCCCACGACGCCATCGCTGAAAATTTCACCGTGCCACCCACCTTCAAACTGGCGGACCCGCGAGCGCAAGCGTTGATCGAGCAACACGATGTCATCATCAAGCCAAGCCACGGCTGCTCGGGCGTCGGTGTGCAGCATCTAACGCGAGGCACCGCGTTGCCGGCGCTGCCAGGTCACATTGCCCAGCGCTATATCGAAGGCCGCCACGTCAGCACTTTTTCACTGGCTCAACATGGCCGCACCGGCGCCACCGCCATGTACG
>CAYGSQ010000076.1:0-10826 GCA_964352435.1 uncultured Gammaproteobacteria bacterium
TCAGCGCGAAAAATGGTCAGAAATAATTCACCGAATTAGCGGAACAGGACACTAGCCTGCATTACGCATAAATAATGTAGGCCAGCCACGGTTGTGCGAAGCGTCAATGATGCGTCATTGACAGGCTTTTCCTGTGTCGCGGCGATGTATACTCACGCCGTGACTTGGGGGGGTGGCGTCGTCCGCGACGACCACACATAGAATGCATTACGTGCCGCATCGACGGCACCATGGACGATTGTGAATCAAAAACATCACGTACCTATTCTGGCCGCTGTGCTTATCCTGCTTGGGCTCGGTATTTTCTGGTTCAAGGCCGTGCGCGTGGGACTGCCGCTAACGGCCAACGTCGAGTCGGATATCTGGACGGTCGAGGCGCGTGTCAGTTTTGTGGGTGACGGCGGTCCGATAAAAGCGAATATCCGCATCCCGAATAATCCGGCGGGCTTCGGCATTCTGGACGAGAACTTTGTCTCGCGCGGTTATGGACTCTCCACGACCGAGGAGTCGGGCAATCGCGAAGCGCAGTGGGCGCGACGCAGTGCGGGCGGACCGCAGGCCGTCTATTATCGTGTATCGGTCTATCGTGACAGTACGGTGCGCGGTAACAACGGAGAAGTCGAGGCGCCCAGCGCCCCCATTCTGGACGAGCCCTACGCCACTGCACTCGACGATCTGATCAAGGATGTGCGCGCTCGTTCGGCCGATACCGCGACGTTCACGGAGCAGCTATTGCGACGACTCAACCGCGCCGAACAGGACGAACTGGTCGCGCTATTTGTCGATGACGGTGCGTCCACGCTCAACATTGCCCGGGCCGCCCAGACCATGCTGGCGGGCGCCGGTTTTGCCAGCCGCATAGCCCAGGGTATCGAGCTGCGCATGGAGCCGCATTTCGCGACCGTCGAGCCGTGGCTGGAAGTGCGCGACGGCAATCGTTGGCTGCATTTCAACTTGCGCACGGGTGCACCATTTGAGGCGGCCAACCGTCTCACCTGGTATTACGGCACCAGCCCGTTGCTGTTGATTGACGGCGAACGTGTACGCAACGTAGACACCGAGATTTTTGTTCGCCGCGATGTCGTTGACGCGTTGCAGGTGGCCGAGCAACGCGCCACATCGATGGGTTCACACGCGCTCGAATTCAGCTTGTTTTCGTTGCCCATTCGCACGCAGGCGGTGTACAGCGTGTTGCTGATGATTCCCCTGGGCGCACTGGTGATGGCGGTGATGCGCAACGTTATCGGTATCCCGACCTTCGGTACGTTTACGCCTATTCTGGTTGCGCTGGCATTTCGGGAAACACGGCTTTTATATGGCGTCATCCTGTTCTCGCTGGTCGTGGCGCTGGGTCTCACCGCACGATTTTATTTGGAAAAACTCCGGCTCCTGTTGGTGCCGCGGCTCGCGGCGGTGCTGACCGTCGTTGTGATGCTGATGTTGACCATCAGCATTTTGGGTCACGGGCTCGATCTTGAGACCGGTCTGTCCATTGCGCTGTTTCCTATGGTCATTTTGACGATGGTGATCGAACGCATGTCGATTGTCTGGGACGAACGAGGGCCGGGCGCGGCCATGAAAGAAGGTGTGGGTTCGTTGATCGTTGCCATGGTGGCCTACGTGATCATGAGCATTGATCGGCTGGAACACCTGATGTTCGTGTTCCCTGAGCTGCTGCTCATCATTCTGGGCGTGTGCCTGCTGCTGGGTCGCTACACGGGCTACCGTTTGACGGAGATGGCGCGCTTTTCGGAGCTGGCCACCAGCGCCAAACCCAAGTCATGATCGTCTCGCCGGGCAAGCTCAAGCGAGCTGGTGTCGTCGGCATCAATGCGCGCAACGCCGATTACATCATGCGTTACAACAAGCGCAAGCTGTACCCGCTGGTAGATGACAAGCTGCAGACCAAAAAAATCGCCGAGGAAGCGGGCATGGCTGTGCCCAAACTTTATGGCGTGTTGCGCACGCAGCGCGACGTCAAATTTCTGCAAGAGACGATCAAGGATCTTGATGATTTCGTCATGAAGCCGGCCCGCGGCAGCGGCGGCGATGGCATTGTCGTGATCTCGGGCGTAACGCCTAAAGGCCTGCGACGCCACGATGGCCGCATCATGAGTTATGACGAAGTGGCGTACCACGCCTCTACAACCCTCAGCGGGCAATACTCGCTGGCCGGTATTCCTGATCAGATGATGATCGAGTACCGCGTGCGCTTTGATCCGTTGTTCGAAAAGGTCGCCTATCAGGGCATTCCGGACATTCGTATTATCGTGTTTATGGGCTATCCGGTGATGTCGATGGTGCGTCTGCCTACCCGCATGTCGGACGGCAAAGCCAATTTGCATCAGGGTGCAATTGGTGTGGGCATCGACATCTCGACGGGCGGCACGTCGACCGGTTCGTGGGGCAATGACATTGTCAGCGAGCACCCGGATACCGGTTTTTCCATAGCGGGTCTGAAGATTCCCAACTGGGAAACCATTTTGCTGCTGGCGTCGCGCTGTTATGACGTGACAGGTCTTGGCTATCTGGGTGTCGACATTGTGCTCGACAAGGATCGCGGCCCGCTGATCCTTGAACTCAATGCGCGCCCGGGACTGAATATCCAGATCGCGAACGCCACGGGCCTCGGTACCAGATTACGTCACATTGAGGCCCAAACGACGCATCTGGAAAAGGCCGTGGATCGAGTACACTTCGCCCGGGAGCATTTTTGCCAAGCAATGGATTGACAGCTACGGCACGGCATGGATAGACTCAGCAAAACTCATCGAGACCGGCGGAGGGATAGGCCCTTGGATGCCGGGGCAACCTGCAAGGCTAACCCCTTTGCGATGGTGCCAAATCCTACGGGGACTTCGGTCTGCCGGCAGATGAGACGCAGTAACGCCCGCATCCGCTCGGTCAGGGTTACCGCTTCTCCCTCCGTCACACCCCCTTTAGCTTTTCCGATGGGCCAATGTTTGCCCGTTCGCGGGCTATGGAGGAAGACCATCGTGACGACACAAACCACCCGCAGCGTGCGCGCCGGCCTGGGCACCGACACCCAGCACGGCGCCGTCGTGCCACCGCTGCATTTATCATCCAACTTTACGTTTGCCGGTTTCGACGAACCGCGGCAGTACGACTACACGCGCAGCGGCAATCCGACGCGTGACGCGCTGGGCGATGCGCTCGCCGAGCTCGAGCACGGCGCTGGCGGCGTGATCACCAGTTCGGGAATGTCGGCGATTAATCTGGTCTGCCAATTGCTGCGCCCGGGCGATCTGTTGATTGCGCCCCACGACTGCTACGGCGGATCGTATCGCCTGTTTGAAACGCTGGCGGCAAAAGGCGCGTTTCGCGTTGAGCTGATCGATCAGACGGACAGCATGGCGTTGGCCAAGGCCCTGGTGCGCAAGCCCAAGTTGCTGTGGGTTGAAACACCCAGCAATCCGTTGCTGCGTCTGGTCGATGTGGAAGCGGTCAGCGCCGCGGCTCACGCGGTTGATGCGCTGGTGGCGGTGGATAACACGTTCCTGTCCCCGGCACTGCAAACGCCACTGACCCTCGGCGCCGATATCGTCGTGCATTCAACAACCAAATATCTCAATGGCCACAGCGATGTGGTGGGCGGCGCCGTCATTGCGCGCACGCAAGCGTTGCATGAAGAGTTGGCCTGGTGGGCCAATTGTATAGGCATCACCGGTTCGCCATTCGACAGCTTTTTGACGTTGCGCGGAGTGCGCACGCTCGGTGCACGTATTCGTGCACATGAAGAAAACGCACTGGGCATTGCGAAGGTTTTGCAGAAGCATCCGCTGGTGCGCGTCGTGAACTATCCAGGTCTCAAATCGCATCCGGATCACGCGCTGGCCTGTCGTCAGCAAAAGGGTTTTGGTGGCATGCTCAGTTTCGAGCTGCGCGGTGGGCTGGACGAAGTTCGTTCGTTCCTGGGCGGCCTCAAGCACTTCTTTGTGGCGGAGTCGCTGGGCGGAGTCGAGAGCCTGGTCTGTCATCCTGCGACGATGACGCACAAGCCCCTGAGCAATGAAGCACGCGCGGCGGCGGGTATCAGTGACAGCCTGATTCGTTTATCGATCGGTATCGAGTCGACCGGTGATCTGAGTGAAGATCTGTTGCAGGCGCTCGATAATGCGGTTGCGGCCACGCGCCGCAGCCAAGTGGTGGCGTTGGCATGATCGTCGCGCGACCTACTATTTTACAGCGGCGAATGCCGCGCGGGACGAATACACGAATCGTCCCGGCACCCGTTATGGGAGGGCAGTGAGCGACGTCGACATACGGATCCGCGTACACGGATGCAGACACCGCATGTTGCTCTCCCAATTTTGTTCCTGACTGAAACACTCGCATCCCCCCCTACTGTATAAACGCGCTGCGTTTTTTCTGGTCTCTGCTAGACTGTCATGACACAAGCGCGCAGCAGACGCGCTTTTCGCTTTATGTTATATGGCGGGCCACTCGGCTCGCTACGGGGGAGCATCATGAAACTATTTCGCACGGGCGTCTTGTTGGCTGCGTTGTCGTTGGGTACGACTGCAATGCAGGTTAGCGCAGACGATAGCGGCATCTACTTTGCTGCGATCGATAACCAGCCCATCATTACCTTAACCCGCGAGCACGGCATGGTCCGTGACCTGGCGGATCGACCATTGGTCAGCATCTACGCGGATGGGCGCGTATTGATTGAACGTCCGGCGTACATGCTGCAGCCCGGCAAATTTGAGCAGCGCCTCGACCCGGTCGCACTCAATGCATTGATCGCGTCGCTGGATCAGTCCGACGTACTCACCGCCAATACTCAAGACCTCGCCGCGGACTTTGCGCGCGCTGCGACGGCACGGTCGGCCGCGTCGGGTGTCCGCATTGTCACAGCCGATGCAACCACGACCCACATTCACGTGCGCTTCGCGTCGTTCGCTCGCGCGGGTGAGTCACCGCGTGAGCTGGTCAACACCTTGAGCTTTGCAGAACTGCAGACGCAGGCGCAGCAGTATCCGTCGCTCAAGTCACTGGCGGCGCTGGCCGCTGCAGAAAAGCGTTTGATGGCGCTGTTTGATCAACCACAGCGGGCCGCCGCAGGGGAGCAAACCAATGCGCAGTAAAAACATGAATCGCTACGTATCGCGTTTGATCGCGTTAAGCGCCGGCGCTGCGCTGGCACCGTTCGCTCTGGCCGGGGCCTACATCGGCGCCGATGCAGACGATCTGGATATCGTGACCCATCCGAGCAACTACACCGGCAGCGGCGGTACGCTAACGGTCCGCGTGTGCATCAGCCCCGCCAGCTCGATGACAGCGGCCCTCGAAATTCCAGTGCAAAACGTCATTGCTCGAATGAATTCGCTGGAACCGACCATTGGCAACCTGATCACCGGTGGTGCCAACGATATTCCATCGGGCGCGATTGATGCCGAGTCGGCATTGCTGCACGAAACGGGTCACTGTATTGGACTCGCTCACCCCAATCTGGCGACAGAATCCGGCGTGCCGTCGGCCCAGCGTGACTACACCAAGTCGACGCGTGGTGCTAACAACGCCTACAATTTAAACGACGGTGCGGATAACGTCCTTGGATCCGGTGACGATCTGCGCGGAGACGATATCAACCTGCACTGGTTCCGACGGCTCAACAACGATCCTTTCACCATCGCTGATGTGATTGATTCGACGACGTATGCGCGCGATCAGTCCTTGCTGCCGGGCGGCGACAGTTTCGCGGCCAATGCGTCACGTCAACTCAGCTCGTTGTTGGGCCTGCCGGCAACTGAGGCGGCCATGCAACAGGGTCAGGGTTTCGATGAAGATCAGCGCCGTCTGGGTCACGACGATGTTGCTACGCTGCGCTATGGCGCCAGTGGTGTCGATGAGGTCGCCGGCACGGCAGATGACTACACGATTGCATTGCAGTACCAGGGCATCACGAACACGGGCTGCGACGTTACCGTATCGGTCGATGGCAACACTGGCTTCGCGTCGTGCAGCGTGGGTCTCGCATTTGTCGGTGGCGGTGATCACCTGCGGATTACGTCGGGAACCGTACGCCTGAACAATCAAACCAACTGGTACTACAATCAAACGCCAACCTTCGATCCGCCAAACGAGCCGCCGGTGCTGGGCTTTATTGAAGATCAAATCGTGATCGCTGGTGAAGCGCTGGTGCTGCCGATCGACGCGACGGATCCGAATACCGGCGATGTTCTGAGTTTCGGTTTGATCGGCGAGCCAAGCTTCTGCCAGCTTTTGGATAATGACGATGGGACGGGCAGCGTGAATTGCTTCACCACGGCTGGTGACGAAGGTAACTATGCTCCTCAGGTGTTCGTGTTTGACGATGCCGGTACGCCATTGAGCGACTCGCAAGTGTTCACGTTGGAAGTTGTGTCACCAGTCGGAGATAGTGACGGCGACGGTGTTACCGATGACGTAGACAACTGCATCAATGTGCCGAATGAAGACCAACGTGACACCAACGGTGATGGCTACGGCAACATCTGCGATGCCGACATCAACGGCGATTGCGTTGCCAACGTGGTCGACCTGGGTGTACTGCGCACGGTCTTTTTCACAGACGATGAAGATGCCGATTTTAACGGTGACGGCGTCGTCAACGTGCTGGATCTTGGGATTCTGCGTACGCAGTTCTTTGCAGCGCCCGGACCGAGCGGGATAAGCTCTGTTTGTGACTAGAGTTTGATCACAAGTTGAAGAAAAAGGGGTGGCGTTGGCTGCCCCTTTACGTCGTACCGAGGTGTTCATTCATCACACCACGGTGATTGATGGCGACCAAAGCGCCAACACCTGGGACTCGCTTGCCGCTGTGCGCGCACAGATGCGTCGGCTGCAGACTCTGCGTACGGCTGATCTGGGCGCTGACGTGCCGTACAACCACGTCGCATTTTGTATGCGCGACGGCGAGCTGGTCCTGTGCGAAGGTCGCGGGCTGGAACGCACCGGTGCGCATACCCCGAATCACAACCGCAGTGCACTGGGCATCGCCATCCAGGGCAATTCGATTGACGGCAAACCGGGTCGCAATACGCACACCGCGGTGCTGGCTTACGAGCGCCGACTGGATCTCGATCCGCGCGGCGTTATGGGGTCGCTCAATGATCCGATCGCGGGCATTTGGCCCACGACACGCGAAATGCTGTTGGCGATGACGGCCGCGGTTAGTTCAGGCTAGTGTCCTGTTGCGCTAATTCGGTGAATTATTTCTGACCATTTTTCGCGCTGACGGTGTTGCGGCTGCTCGCCACAAGCTAGGCGTCTTCTTCTGGTCGCGCTTTCGGTAACGCCGCCGGTGCACTTTCGCCGGTGGCCAACGTCAGTCCACTGCGAAACGCTATGGCCGCGCCTTCAGACTCGCCCATTTTCTCGAGCAGCTGCCCGTACAGGTGATAGCTTTCCACCCGTGGGTTGATCGAGATACTGGACTCCAGATAACTGCGGGCATTGCCCCAAAGTTCATTGCGCATGGCCAGGCGTGCTGCGGTCAACAGTAGCTCCGCATCGTTGGCGTGGGTTTTCAGCCAGCCTTCCGCAACGCTCAGTTGCTTGGACGCATCGGGGCCTTCAAGGCGGCCGTAGTCGAGTATCAGTTCTGTATTCCACTCTGCCGCTAATGCTTTACGCAGCGTTTTTTCCGCGGCCGCCGCCTGGCTCGAATCGGTGAGTGCGGTGATGTAAGCGTGCAGCACGGCGCTTTGTTTTTTTAGTGGTGCCGGCGTCGCGTCCCACAATGATGCCAGTCCGGCTTCGTCACCGGTGACGCCAATTTTTTTGATCGACTCGATGTACGCCCGGCGCGTGATCGCGTTCAGGGCTTCCGGGTTCATCGCTTTTTTCTTTTTGAGCTGCGGCAACATTTCGCGCAGCGCATCCCAGTCTCCCAGGCGGCTGTATATGGACGACAGCAAAGCCAGCGCCTGTCTGTGTCCCGGCTCGTTGTCGCTTACGCGTCGTAGTGTGGCCAGTGCTTCCTCAAACTGATCGTGATCAATTTGTAGCTGGGCTTTGGTGAGCAGTACCGCGTTGCCGGCATCGGTGTCTTGTTCATAGGCAAGTTTGAGCCAGTTGTCGCGTCGCTCATGCGCGCCCTGCAGCTGCGCGGCGCGCGCGGCGTTGAGATAGTTGAGCAGTGGTGTCTCGCTGGACCCGGCGCCCTGCGACAGCAGGCGTTCCGACTTGGCCCAGTTGCCCTCGGCCATCTCGATGAGACCCTGCGTCATTTTCTTTTGCGCGCGCTCGACGCGCTGGCGACCCACGGCTTCACCGAACTGCGACGGCGCACGTAACACACGCATCAAAATGCGGATGATGAAATACAGGCCAAGCAGCAACAAAATAAAAATGGGAATCGACGACTTGAACTGGAAGTTCGGGAACTGGATCAGGACCAGCCCGCGAATGCCCGGCAGCAAGTGCGCACACATGAGCCCGATCATTGCCACCAACAGTAATAGCAGGCTCTTCCTCATTGGGAGACGCTGCTCGCGGCGACCAGTGCGCGCAACATGCGCAGCGAGGCCGAGATGTCCGGCATCGTTGGGTCGATATTGGCGTCAGACAGTTCGCTCAGGCGCGCCAACATGCTTTGCACGCCCGGGTCGGTTTCGTCGAAGTGCTCGATCAGCCACGCGTGGGCGGTGTCGATGGAGCCCTTAAAATTGGTGGCATCCTGACGCATCAGCGCCAGACGGGCGATGGTCAGATTGAGTTCAAGATTGCGGTATATAAAGTACGCGTCGTCGGGCGCGACAATGGCAACACCGTCGTCGTTAACCGGCGTAATCTCCACGACGCTCGACATAGCGTCGACGACGCGAGCTTGCACGCGTTCCCAACCACTTTTGTCATCGACATTGCGCGGTGCGCTGCCGACATAATTGCGTTCGACGTCGGTGCGTTCAAGTGGCAGGCTTGCGACGCGCTCGCCCAGACCAAGCAGTGTGAGCGCCATGCCTTCGACGTCGGGTTTTGGCACGGCCTCGATCGACAAGATTTCTTCGGTGAGTTTGGCGCGGACCGGAATCAGGCCGGGGTCGCCCAGCGTGCCGATGCGTTCGTCGGCGGCGCGCAATGCGGACAGGGCGCTGCGGACATCGCCGGCCAGTTGCAGGCGACTGTTCGCGGTTTGCAAAAAATACTCGGCTTCGGCGCGTACCCAGGTATTGCGTACGGAATCGGATACGCCCTGCAACGCACTCATGTCCTGCTCGATGCCGGTTAGCCGGTCGGTGACCGTGCTAATGGAACGTTCCTGACCGCTCAGACGACGCGACAGTTTGTTTTGCTCATCCGCGACCTCGTCCAGTTCGCTCAGATCGATACCGTCAATCTTGCGCTCGACGTCGCTGCGCAGTGAGGTCGCTGTGCGTCCGAGTTCGTCACGGGCCGACTGCATTTCGTTGCGCAGGTCGCCCTTCAGTGATGTGGCAACCGATTCCAGCGCGATGGCCGGATCTTCAAATTCGGGTAGCTCGATTGATTGGCTCTTCCACCAGGTGAACGCCGACGCACCAATGGCACCAGCCGACATCACAATGGCCAGCAGCGCCAGAGAACGGCCGCCTTTCGCCGCGGGAGCGGGCGCCGCAACGGCGACGGCCGCGGGCTCCGCCACGGTCTCAATGACCGGTTCGGGCGCAGCGGGTTCCGGCTCTACGCTTGCCGTCTCGTCAACGACGTTGTCGTCAGGCTTGTCAGTATCCGTGGCCATGCTCTGGGTCTCCGGCTCGGGGTCAGGCTCAGTCGTGGTTGGCAACGCACGAACGATGGCATTGACCAACGCGGCGTCATCGGGCGCTGTTGCCAGCAATACGTCGCGAGTGTACCCGAGCTCCTGCGCTTTTTTTAGCACGCGATCGCTCGCGGTCACCAGTTTCAGGCCGTGCAAACGCTCTGCACGCTCCGTGCCTGCCATTTGTTCAATGTTAAGAAGTGTCTCCACGCTGGTCGCGGTGATGATGTCGACCTCACCTGCGTCGAGTTTTTCGGCCAGACGCGCGGCTGAGCCGGGCGGAATACGCCGCCGATAGACTTCCGCATAGTGCACGGTCGCGCCACGTTCACGTAGCGTATCACCCAGCAAGGCCCGCCCGCCGTCGCCGCGCATGATGACGATACGTTTGTCTGCGACATCCAGCAGCGGTGCTTCTTCGAGCAGTGCTTCGCTGGTGTAGCCGGTGAGCGGGACGATGTCGCATTCGAGGTTCGCGGTGCTCAGCGCCCGCGCCGTGCTGGGACCCACTGCCGCGATCTGGCCGGACCACGCGTTGGTGAGCGTGGGCAGATAGTCGACGCCAAAACGCACGGCGTTGGCGCTGACAAAAATAATAATGTCGACGTCGTCGATCGAGCCCAGTGTCGCGAGGACTTTGTCGGGCTGTGCGGCCGGCAAAATCTCGATGGCGGGCACGGCGGTGGCGTCAAAACCTACGGCCGCCAATGCGTCGCACAACGCCTGCGTCTGGCCAAGCGGCCGTGACACGACGATGCGCGGTAGTGATCGCATACGCGTCAGGCGGACTCGATAAACGCCTGAGCACCGCGCTCAAGCAGCCGGTTGGCAACCTGGTGCCCCAGCGCGCTGGCGTCGTTGCCATGTGCAGACTCTTCGAGAAGCGTGGTGCCATCGGGCGCGGCGACGCGTGCCGTGAGGGTGACCTGGTCGCCGTCCAGTGTGGCCAACGCGGCGACCGGCGACGTGCAGCTTGCGCCAAGTGCCAGACAAAAGTTGCGTTCGGCGGCCAAAGCCGTGGCGCAGGCTTCGTCGTTGAGTACCGCGATGCGCTCAATGACCTCTTGCGCGTCGGTCAGGC
>CAYGSQ010000077.1:0-10789 GCA_964352435.1 uncultured Gammaproteobacteria bacterium
CCTCTACACCATTCGCCCGGGCGCGCTGCTGCACGGAGCGGTCGAGATCCAAATGAATGGCGAGCTCGGACTGGGCACAAAGCATGAACCCAACTACCGTGCCATGTCGGCGAAGCAAATTTTAGCGCCACCGCATGGATTGGTATGGGCTCTCAAAGCCGGGTCCTTGAGTGGCTCGGACGGCGCCATGCCCAATGACTCCTGGACACGATTTTGGTTGTTTGACGTGCTCCCCGTCGTGCGCGCAAGTGGCGAGGATCACCGCCGTGCAGCGTTCGGTCGCGTTGTCGCAGAAAGTACATTCTGGGCGCCAGCCAGCCTGTTGCCTGGCGCGACCGTCCGGTGGGAACCGCTGAATCAAGAGACGGCGCGGGCGATTGTCACCTTTGCTGGCCTGGAACAAGCGGTGGACATCACGGTGACCAATGACGGCCGTCCCACCCGGGTCGTCATCCAGCGCTGGAGCAATGAAAATGCTCAAAAGGTATTCCGTGAACAACCGTTTGGTGGTGATTTGTCGAACTTTCGTGATTTCGGCGACTACCGTTTGCCAACGCAGGTGGAGGGCGGAAATCATATCGGCACCGACGAATACTTTCCGTTCTTCAAGGCCAACGTCATGGCTATTCGTTTCATGAACGAGACGGTCGATCCATGAGTCTTGCGGACCTGTCCATTGTTTTTTTCCAGGGGGAATTGCAAAAATGAACAAGACATTACTGTGCAGCACTATAGCCGCATCACTCATTTTTCTTGCCATGCCCACTCCGGCGCAGACCTTGCAACTCACACCCGAGTTGCAAACGGTTAAGCTCAACGAAGTCTTTAGCGTCGACATCGAATGGGTGGACGGCGCCTTCTGGATCGGTGGCACATTTGCCGTGGCTTACGATGACACGTTGTTGGAGTTCATCGACTACGCGTATGGCGATTTGGGCGATCCGGATTTCAACTCCACGCCCGTGCTCAGCGATGGCTTGATTGACCGTCTTGGCTTTGGCTCTTTCAGTGGCGTCAGTGAAGGTGTGGCCATTACGCTGTATTTTGCGTTGCGCCTGCCTGGACAGGCCTTTATCGATGTTCGTGCCAACGGAGACTGGAGCAATGGAATTGATTTCATTCTGTACGAGCCTGACGCCACTGACGGCGCCGTCGGTAATGACGGGGTGTCCCGGGGTACGTTTCCAGACGGGCTGCTTGTCGAGGATGTTCCATTGGGCGAGACGGTGCAATTTCAGGTGGATCTGTCGAGCGTGGGCACAGCGCCGTTAACGGTGTTCGACGTGACACTGCCAACCGATCAGGACGTGTTTTCTGTGGCAGCCGACAATTGCTCCGGCCAGGTGTTGCAGTTGGGCGAGAGCTGCACCGCTACGATCAATGCGGTGGCCTTCGAATTTGCACGCAATGCCAGCCACATTACGAATGTTGATTTTCTTACGTCCGACGTGATCGATCAGGACCCTGACACACGCCTGGTCCTGAGCAATCGCCGACCCCGATTAGACGTCCCACGTCTTGAGTTTTATGACGGCCGCGTGGCGCCACCGTATGTGCGTAAGACCGTACCCATAACAAACGTAGGCCAATGGCCGGCGGATATGAGCTCCGTTGACGTGCATGGCAATCAAGGCACAAATTTCGTCATGCTCGAAAACCGATGCAAGGGCACATTGCTGGCCGTGGATAGCGCCTGCGAAGTTGTCATTGAGTTTCGTCCAACGACCCACCGAGCGTACAACGCGCGTTACGGGCTGTTCTACGGCAATGAGCAACTGAATGATTTTGCCAATATCGTGGGCTATACGCCGACTGGACTGCCTTGGGTTGATGACCGGGAGGTGACCGACTGGTTTCAGGTTTTGGGCGATGACCAGGTGAAGATCATTACGCTCAACAACAAGGGCTCCGTGCCGTTGAATCTCGAGAACTCATCCATTCAATCGACCAATGGCTTTGAGGTTAGTGAAAACTGCACGGGCGTTACGCTTCCAGGCGGCGGCTTTTGCGAAGTTACGCTGCGATCGGTGCATCAAACGCCGGGAGACTATGAATGGAGCGGCTGGATCCATAGCGATACCCTGACGTCAACGTCCGCTACACGAATGAACGCCAACATTACGGTTACTGCGTCAAAACAACCGCAACTCAAGCGTCACGATTAGCGCAGCTAAACCACAGAAATGAAATCGAATCAAAAAAAAGGGCCCATCGCGGGCCCTTTTTTTGTCAACAAACGCGTCGTCTAATATTTAGCCAGCGCGTTAACAAACCAGCCTCTGTGATCGTAATTGAGGTTGGTCAGATCATCGGAGAAGTCGGTGAAGTTGTAACCAACGCCAAGCTTGAAGTTGTTGCCCAGATGCTTGGACACACCAACCAGGAAGCCCGAACGGGTCGACTCCGCCTCGTCCACATCCAGCCAGCGATACTCGGCCAGCGCGTCCCATTCATGAATCAAATGATAGCGCCCACGAATCGCGAAGAAGTTGGTCGTGCTTTCAAACCAGTCGCCGGTGTTGCGATCCGTGCGCAGCTCACCGTGGCGGTACGCGTACTTGGCACCCAGCCCCCATTGTGGGTTGAACTGATAAAGCCCTTCAACGGACCAGATATTGGAACGCTGATCGGTGTTGGTCTGCTGCTGATCAAACCCGCGCAGATCGTACAAAAAGGTGTACTTCGCCAGCATATTGAGGCGGTTGTTATACACCGGCCGGTACGCCATACCGATCTGACCTTCCGTAAACTTGGCGTCAAAATTCGGATCGACGTTGTCTTCGGTCTCGGACAAATTCAAACGACCCAGGAAGCGAATGCTCGGGCTGTACCGATAGTCCATACGGCTGGAGCTGACCACCTGATCCGAGTCGGTATTTACGCCGTCGTCATCGCGTACTTCAAGCTTGGTAGAGAAGATGACGCGATCGCCCTGAAAACCGAGCGAGCCCGATACCGCGGTGCGGTCAATCAAACCAAAGCCGGTTTCAAGTTCGCCCGTCTGGAAGGTCGCGCCAAGGTTCCAACCGGTTTCCAGCGCGTAGTCCAGACCAAACACGTGCCCGATGCCGGCTTGCGTGTCACGGTAGTTCGAGAACTGATGTTCGTTAAACACCGTGAGTTGATTACTGATGCGCGAGCGCTGCCCAATCGCAATCTGATCGTTCGCAAGGGTATCCGTGCGATCGGTCGAATGCGTATAGGTGCCGTAAACGCGGTGACGATCGTTGATCGCATGATCAAGCGAGACACTTGCACCATCGCCACGATGACCGTCGCTGTACTCAGCGATAAAGTCCGTGCGATCACTGATCTTGGTGATGACACCCACTGTCACCATGTCGTTATTGTCGTAGTCATCGCTCTGCGACAGCGATACCTGACCGCCGCCGTAGACACGCCAGCGATCGTTCAAAATACGCGTATAGCGCAGGGCGGCCAGCGTGCCGTCACCCACATCCGTACGGTTCACAAGATTGACGGCACCGCCATCAATCACCGACGTGTCCGCATCCACGTGCCGCACCTCACCTGACCACAACGAACGGTCTGACAAACGATAGTCGGCCTGCAGCGACAAACGCGTATCGTCGCGCTGCGTTTCGCGTTCGACCACGCTCGCACGACCCGTCCAGGTCCAGCGCTCCCCGATCTGACCGACGACTTCGGCGCCGTACTCATCGACGTCGACGCCATTGTCACGCCGCGCGATCGAGAAACCGGCATCGGAATGGCGATACCAGCTGGCCACGACCCATTCGTTGGCCGTACCCAGCCATTCGCGCGTGTTCATTCGCGCTTCGACCGAGTAGGCCGAGCCATCGCGTTCGGCCGCAGTGGTGCCCGCGCCCAGCGTCTGGAAGCGCAGACCACCGTCATTCGACAGGAACCGCTCAACCTGATTTTCCTCGGTCTGTGCAAATTCCATTTTGATAAACGTGTGCGGTGCCGCCTGGATTTTTACATCCACGCCGCCAAGCGTGTGGTCTTCGGCAGCGCCGCGACCCTCTGAAACATAGGTGCCACCCACCTGCAGGTGGTCGCCAAACCAGTGGCTGACCCGGCCGCCGTAGCCAACATGATCCGGTGAAAAACCATCGGGAATGTATTCATAGTCGGCAATCAGAATGGCCGCATTGCCGTCCAGCGCCTGGTCCTTGATCAAGGTTGGGGCCAGCAGACGGGTGATCTGCATCAACGGACGCGACAACAACAAACGCCCCTGGATCTCATCCACTTCGTAATCAACGCCGCGCGTCAGAGTAATATTCTGCAGAACCCGGTCGGAATCGCGGTCACGAATCTCGACCCGGACTTTCTCGGAGCCGGGCAACACATCGGTGTGCCGCAGGTAGTACAAGCTGCCGCCGGTACCAATGAACTCGGAGTGACCCAGCTCGGTTTGATTCTCGGACACAAACACGTTGGCGGTGGTCTTCGAATCGCCGTTGACGTTCGCTTTCAACGAATGCCAATCAAGCTGCGCACCGTAGAGACTGCGATTGTACTGGCCGAACTCGGTGCCCGTGTAGTTGGTGTGGAAGTTACCCCACATCGCGTGCGAGCTGTCCCAGTCAGCGCGCACATACATGCGGCCAATGGAGTCGGTGTCAGCAATGGTCGTCGAGTCATCGCCGTATACCGGATAGTAGCGATCGGGATCGAGACGGCGGAAGATCTGCTGCGGATCCTTGTTATCCAGGTTGTCCAGAATGTCGCCGAGTTCTTCTTCGCGCGTATCAAGCTGTGCGGTGATCAGATACTTGCCCTTGACCTTGCCCTTCAAATAGAACGCCATTCGGCCTTCAATCAAAAAGTCTTCGTCGTAGCGATCGTCCACGGACAATGGCTCGAGTGAACCGGAAATACTGGAATTAGAGGCCGTGAAATCGGCCAGCGCCACGATGAACATGTGTTTGCCATCCACGTCCACCTTGATGTCGGCCTGATCGCGCACGACGCAGTTTTGATCCATGAACTCGACGTCAAGATTGTGCTGGCCAACGGGCATCATGTAATCGACGGCAAACTTGCCTTCGGTATCAATCGGCACCATGCGGTCGTTGACCTGCAACGCAAAGTTGCCGTCGACGTCCTGACCGTGCAGGCGCACGCGGCTGCCGTACATCGGAATGTTCTGCTTCTCGAGCTCATTACGACCGTACACGGCCTGCAGCTCATGGCGATGGGTTTGCGCCACCGAGCAGTCCACGCTCAAACGACGGCCCTGATCCTTGAACAGAAACTCGCTGGCGCCGGGCGTGGTATCGCCGGTCTGCGCAGTTAGAAGGTTCAAGGCTTCTTCCATTGTGCCGGTAACCGGGACTTTGGCATTGCTGCCCGGGTCGACCATCTCAACGGCCAGCGGCTGCAGCGAGCGTCGGGTGATGCGATTTCCGCGCACGGTCAGCTCAACCCGACGATTGCGCGCCCGGCCTTCAACCGTCGTGTTGGACGCGACCGGCTCGGTTTTGCCCCGGCCAATGGCGCTGATCTGCGCGGGACTCAAACCCAAACCCGCGGCAATGTAATCGACCACGGCGCGCGCCCGGTTCTCCGACAGCACCTGGTTATTGGCGACCTCGTCGCGATGCTCCGGCGCAATCCGAATGTAGTCGGTGTGACCCACTGCGGTCACCTCGATGTTTATGGCGTCGCGCCAGTCGCGAATGATGCGATCAAGTTCGGCACGATCATCGGCCTTGAGCGCCCATTTACGCGTGTCAAACTTGGGCGCAAGCGTATAGGCCAGCGATTCAGTGTCCTGAATTTCGACCGGTGGTTGCATGACGGCAACCTTGCCGTTCAACGGTGAGCTGACCAGCGCCGCGGCGGCCGGGCCACCTTTTTGCATGGCGTCCGGACCCTGTGTGTCGAAGCGCGGCATGGTGTCTTGAGCGTGGGCCGTGTAGTCCGCAACGCTGACGCCGGTCGTTGACTTCTCAAGCGTGCGGTCCATACGACCACCCTTGTCATAGGCCTTTACGACGTAAAAGAGTTGATCGCCAATACGCAGCGGCACGTTGCTGCGTCCATCCCATTCAACGCTGACAAAATCACCCTCGGGCAACGGCAAGGATGCCAGCGGCTTCAAGCGATCGACGTCACGGTCATGATAAATCTCAAGTACCGCACGCTCGATAAACGCATCGTAGTTTTTGTAGACGAAAAATTCGATCGGCCGCACGACGCGCCCGTCTTCGACCGCAAACACATCATCGCTATGCAGCGCGATGCGTGGATCCTTGACCGCAGGGTCTTCGGTCGCCCACAGCATGCCGCCACTGGGCAGCCGCACGAGGAACTCGCCTGAGACGTCGACCCGATCGTCGCTCTCGGCCACTGCCGCCGTATCAAATGGTGACCCCGGTCGCGTTTGTCCGTCACCGTAACCGATGATCTGAATCGCGTACCCTTCGTCCGTGGCGCAACTGTCGACCGTGCAATCTGCCAGCGCTGGTTCCTGCGCGTGGGCCGAGACGACGAACGTACTCAGCACCACACCCAACCCACGACGCAGCAGCCGTGCCACGCGTCCCTTCTTCATTGTTTTCTCCCCGTCAATGCGGATGCGCGATTGAGTATCATTGTTGTCAGTCTGCACCGGCACGTCACCGATACGTACGTCGATATCACACACTTTGCAATCCCCCAATCGCTTCTTGAGCTGCTCGAACACGTTGCGCGCGCGTTCTTGCGCCAGGTTGTCATCACAGTCAATCGGCGCCGTACCAGGCGCCACATTGCCGCGAGTCCCTGTAATCCTTAATTCTACGCGACGATTCTGCGCACGTCCCTCCGACGTCGCGTTGGTCGCCACAGGCTGGTCGGGTCCCCGACCATCTGTCGTGACGCGAGCCGCCGATAGAGCCATAGCCTGACGCAGATAATCGGCGACCGCCTGCGCACGAGCCCGCGATAACACGTAGTTATCCGCGAATTCCTTGCGATTTTGCGGCGCAATACGGACGTTGGACGTATGACCGATAGATTCAATCTCAACATTCGTTGCGTCCGCCCACTCGGCTGCAATCCGATCCAGCTCCGCGCGATCCGGCGCCGTCAGCACGGCTTTGCGCACACCAAAGCGCGGCGTCAGCGTATACGGCGCTGTGGTCACGATACCGTTTGCCGCCTTGGCCGCATCGACATCGCAGCTACCCTCGAAGATCAGCGTGCCGCCACCGTGCTGGCGCACACGATCAGCCAGTTGCTCCAGGAGCGGTTCAAACTCGGGCCGTACGTCCGCGCTGCCGGGGACAAAGAATACTTCGCCGAGTTTGACCTGTACCCGTTCGTAGCGCGTGGCGGCCTGTCCGGGCAGTCGCACACCAAAGTCGAACTGATTCATCAAACCCTGCGTGATGCGTTTGACTCGTGGATTTTCTGTCGTGAACAGCGCGCCATCGGGCAACGTCGACGGATCGACCTTGATGATGAAATTGCGCCCACGTTCGAAGAAGCCGCCATCGATACCCTCGAGGTGGTAGCGACCGAACGCGTCAGTCTCAACCAACAGCCCCTCGACCGTGGCCAGACGCACGCCGGGGATACCAAACTCACTTGGATCCTGATAACCGTCACCGTTGAGGTCATTAAATACCTTGCCGATGATGGTCGTCTGTTCAATGTCCGGGTCCGCCACAATTGCGACACGCGCCGTCGCGGTGTTGCCGACTACTACGCCTGCGACCAGTGGGGTCGCGGTGTTGACGTATTCGCCCTGCGTGACACCAGCACCGACGCGCAGGATGTAGCGCACGGTCGCCTGACCACCCACGGGAATATTAATGCCGTTGAAGTTAACCGGCCGTTCACCATCCACCGTCAAGGTACCGTCACCGACCAACCGCGCCGAATTTTGCACGAAGCTGAAGCCGGCCGGAATGTTGTCGCTGATGGTCAGGTTGGTGACCGGCAGCACGCCAATGTTCTCGGCGGTGATGCTGTAGGGAATCAGATCACCGATCGTGCCCTGGCGTTTCTCTGCCGACTTGATCAAGCGCACATCGACGTTCGTGCCCGGCGGATCCAGCGGAATGTGGTTGTTGATCACATTCGGATCACCGGTCGCCAACGTAAAGGCCAGATAGTAGACCGTGGAGGCCCCACCTTGCGGTGCGCCCGGCTGCGGCGCGACGGCGAACGGATCGCCGAGACCCGTCGGATCCAAAGCACCGGCCTGCGGCGGAATGACCGACGACGGCGGATTGAGATAGCCATTGGGTGGCGTCACGGCGAGCGTAAACGTCGCGCCACTTGGGCACGCCGGGTCTGCACCGAGCACAACATCAAAGCGATACTGGCCGTCGGGACCGGTGACCTGAGTCTGCTGACCGGGCAGCAAACAGGCGTCGGGCAGCGGCGTGCCGTTGCTGTCCACCAACTCGACCGTGGCGCCGGTGATTGGATCACGCGTATCCGAGTCGTAGACGACACCACTTGGATCGATCGGCAAATTCTGATCAATGACGGTGGTACCGGAGGGCAGCGAGACCAGATCGATCACGCCAAACACGGCGTTGTTGATTGGGTTGAGCAACTGCAAACGGTAATCGCCCGGCGGCAGATCGGTCACGGTGTAACTGCCATCCGGCTGCACGTTCGCCGTGCCCACGACCACGTCGTTTTGGATGACTTGCACAATCCAGCCTTCGAGCGGCGACTCTCCCACATCGAAGTTGTCATCGATATCAGCGTCAAGCCAGGCGTTACCTTGCAACGCGGCCAGCGCGCCGGGGAATATCACTGGCGTGGGGTCGGAATTGTTGCCCGGATCGGCGTCGCCATCGGGGTCGACGTCCACGCCGTTTTGCGACACATCGGTCACATCGGCGCCACCGGGCGTGGTACCCGACGCCGTAGCTGAGTTGTCGAGTGGGCCAAGCTCCATGCCCGGCGTCACGATCACGGTGATGATGATGTCGCCACTGCCGCCCGGCGCCAACGTGTCGGTGCCGGTCAGAAGGTTGCTGTCGGCATCGCCGTCGTAGTTTGGATTGACCGTGAAGTCCGGACTCACAATGCTGCCAACCGTGTAGCCGTCGGTCGGCGCGTAGGTGGTCGCCAGTGAGTCGATAACCTGCAAACCGTCCAGCGGCACATCGCCGCGGTTTTCCACGGTGACCTCGTAGGTCACGGTAAACGTGCCGTCGCCGTTGTTGACCGGCGGATTCACCAGATTCAATGCGACACCGAGAACCGGCGCTTCAACAAACTCGACCGGTGTCGGCGTGTCGTTGTCGCCCGGGCCGTCCCCTTCGGGATCGGGATCGGTGCCGTCTGTGGAATCGTCCGACACCGGCGTGCCGTTTGGCGTTTGGCCGCTGGCCGTCACGGTGTTACTGAACGGACCAAGGTTGCCGTCCGGGGTCACCGTCACGGCAAGTACCGCCGTGCTGTTGGCACCCACCGCAATCACGTCGGCACCACCAAGCAGGTTGGTGTCGTTGATGCCATCGAACGCCGGGTTGGGCGCAAAGTCTGCACTGGTCACGCTGTCGACGACAATGGTCGACGCGCCGTCAAACGTGTCGTTAAGGTCTTCGGTGATTTGCAGCACCGACAAATCCACATCGCCCGTGTTCGTAATGGTGACCGTATAGGTCACAGAGAACGAACCGTCGCCGTTGTTGGTCGGGCCATCCGTCACCGCTTTGGCGGCGCCGAGCTGCGGATTCTCGTTAAAGCTGACCGGCGTCGGATCCGAGTTGTCGCCCGGGTTGCCGTTGCCATCGGGATCAACGTTGGTCCCCGACTGCGACACATCGCTAACGGGCATACCCGCGGGTGATGCACCGGTCGCCGTCGCCGTGTTGTTGTACGGGCCGAGATTGCCGCCAGGGTTTACGTTCAGCGCAATGCGTAACGTGCCGGTTGCGCCCGCGATCAGCGTGTCGGTGCCGGCGAGCGTCGAGGTGTCGCCAGCGCCGTTGTACGCCGCATTGACCGCAAAGTCAGCGCTGGTAACGCCACCCACGGTAAATGTCGCCGGCGCGGGGAACACGGCAGACAGTGCATCCACAACCTGCAGGTCGACGACGTCCACGTCGCCGGTGTTGGTCACCCGGATGGTGTAGGTCAAATCAAAAGTGCCGTCACCCAGTTCGGTCGGTCCTGCCGAGATGCTCTTGGCCACGCCGAGCTGCGGCATCTCCATAAACATGACCGGCGTTGGCTCAGCGTTGTTGCCCGGATTGCTGTCGGCATCCGGGTCGACATTGGCGCCGTCAGTCGAGTCATCGTTGACCGTCGCGCCGCCAGGCGAGGTGCCCGCCGCCGTGGCAGTGTTGTTGTACGGGCCAAGGTTCGTGCCCGGCATAACCGTTACGGTGATCACCGCGGTGCCGCTCATGCCCACATCGAGCATGTCGGTTGCGGCCAGCACATTGGTATCCGTGCTGCCGTCATACGCCGGATTCACGGCAAAACTGGTGCTCGTCGCACTCACGTCACTAAAGGCCGTCGCGCCGGTGAACGTGGTGGCCAGATTGTCGACCAGTTGCACCGAGTTCAACATGACGTCACCGACGTTCTCGATGCGCACGGTGTAGCTGAGCGTGAAGCTGCCGTCGCCATTTGGCGTCGGGCCGTCGGTCAACTGCTTCGCTGTTCCGATGACCGGCATCTCATTGAACAGCGTCGGTGTTGGCGTGTTGTTGTTACCTGGATCACCGTCGGTGTCGGGGTCGACATTGGCGCCGTCAGTTGAATCATCCGTGACATCCGTGCCGCCCGGTGACGTACCGGTCGCCGTCACCGTGTTGTTGTAGGGGCCGAGGTTCGTACC
>CAYGSQ010000078.1:0-8169 GCA_964352435.1 uncultured Gammaproteobacteria bacterium
CTGACCGTGGATGCAATGACCTGCAGTGCATAGTCGCGACGTTCTTCGCCGTTGATGTCGACGTAGTCGTCGAAAAAGTCGAGTTCGCCCAGCAGCAACGTGACGGGTTTGCGATGACGTACCGCCCGTTTGATCTCCTCGCCCAGCGTCTCGATAAAATGTTGGCGGTTGGCGATGCCGGT
Source organism: uncultured Gammaproteobacteria bacterium (assembly GCA_964352435.1). Lineage (GTDB taxonomy): Bacteria > Pseudomonadota > Gammaproteobacteria > Steroidobacterales > JBCCMA01 > JBCCMA01. The sequence continues at coordinate 183 of CAYGSQ010000078.1, forward strand.
GCGGCCGTCGATTCTGGCCACGCGATCGAGCTGGCTGCGCAGCGCTGCGAGCGTTTCCCGTGCTTGTTCGCACTGCTGTTCGCTGTGTTTCAGCTTTTCGTCCGTCAGTTTCGCGCTACGCTCCAGTTCACCTTGCGCTAACCGCAGCTGATGCGCGGCGGCTTTGTCCAGCGCGATCTTGTGGCGCAAGTCGTCCACTTGCGTAAGCGCGGCCTTCGCATTGGCTCGAAATTTCAAGACCAGCCCAGCACTTGCGAGAGCCACTACTATTGCGACAATGATTGCTACAGGTGGCGCTTCGGCCGTCGCGGCATAGGCCGGCGGGCTGAGAATGGCAGCAAGTACGAGGGTAATAAGACGAGTCACAGAAGCGTTTCCACAGTTTGTCCGAACAAGTAATGAGCGTAGCGTAGGGCGCGGACCAAAAAAGAGAACTGGATCAAGGTTCTGGCGTGTCTTGCGGGCCGTTGGGGAATGGGCGATAGTGCGCCCTGAGATTCACTTGAGGCGGCAAATTGCCACGACTGACCGGCCCGCAGATTGAAGCCTTCTTCGCCACGCTTGACGATGAAGACCTGACCAACAGCCGCTATGGGATCGAGCGCGAGACGCTGCGCGTGGATCAAAATGGATTGCTTGCCAATACGCCGCATCCCCAGACCCTCGGGTCGGCCCTCACACATCCGTTTATCACCACCGATTTCTCTGAGGCGCTGCTCGAGTTCGTTACCGAGCCGGTTTCCTCGCCTTGGGAAGTCGTTCAGTTTTTGTGTGACGTGCACAATTTTACGCACCAGAAAATTGGTGATGAGTTGCTGTGGCCGTTGAGCATGCCGTGTACCGTCGCGGACGATGACGCCGTGCCGCTGGCACGCTATGGCACGTCAAATGTCGGCAAGATGAAGACCGTCTATCGCCGTGGACTGGGCCATCGCTATGGCCGGGCGATGCAAACGATCGCGGGCATCCATTTTAATTACTCTCCGGCAGACGGGTTTTGGCGCAAGCTCGCCGCATCGCGTCGCGATAAACGGCCCGCTGGCGCCTTCCAGTCCGCCGCGTACTTTGGCTTGCTGCGGAATTTTCGGCGCTACGCGTGGCTGGTTTTGTATCTGTTTGGTGCGTCACCCTCCGTGTGCCGAAGCTTCCTCGAGGGGCGTGATCATGCTCTGCAGTTGTTTGACGCGCAGACTCTATATTTGCCGAACGCAACCTCGCTGCGCATGAGCAACCTGGGTTACAACAGCGATGCTCAGGCCAAGCTCAATATTTCGCTCAACAGCCTTGATGAATACGTCGCGGGACTGACGCGGGCCATCGCAACGGGCTACCCGCCCTATGCGGATATTGGCGTCGAGGTTGACGGCGAATGGCGTCAGCTCTCTAGCAATATCCTGCAAATCGCCAATGAGTTTTACAGCGTCGTGCGCCCCAAACGCGTGGCGAAAAGCGGCGAAAAACCGACCAGTGCGCTGCGTGACCGTGGCGTCGAATACGTCGAGATTCGAGCGCTGGATGTCAGCCCGTTTGATCCGGTCGGCGTTGGGCAAACGCAGGTGCGCTTTATGGAGTGTTTCCTGCTTTTTTGCGCCGTCTGCAACTGCGAGGTGATTGGTGCCGCTGAGCAGGTTGACGTTGATTTCAACCAGCTTGAAGTCGCTTGTCGCGGGCGTGCACCTGAATTGGCGCTGCGCCACCTTGGCGCGCCGCGATCGATGCAGGATTGGTCGTTGCATATTTTCGATCAGCTGGCGTTGATCGCCGAACGGCTCGATCGCGCCCACGGTGCAGATGATTACACGGTGGCCGTCGAGCATTATCGACAATGGATTGTGGATTCACGTCTTACGCCGTCGGCCAGAGTGCTGGATGCTATGCGCGATCAGCGTCATTCGCACGCTGAGCACGGCTTGAGCGTTGCGCAGAAGCACAAAGCGTATTTCGCGGGGCTTGAGCCTCTCGCTGCAGAACACCTCACCGCGTTGCAGTCGGCAGCTGCCCGTTCCCTTGCCAAGCAGTCGCAAATTGAAGCTGCCGATACCGTCGATTTCGCGACGTATCTCGCCGATTACTTCCGTCAGCACTGACCTTTTCACATAACCCCAGTCCGAACTATTTGAGACTGTCATCACGGCGATGCATGGCCGTGGGTGGGAGACTGGGTTGTGCGTCGTGGGGCGTGGCCGAGTCTTAAGGGTGGCGCGTGAATTCCAAACGCGATAAGAAAAAACAGATCATCATCGCTCAGAACCAGCGTTTCTTGCTGCGCGTGCTGATGCAAGGGCTGCAACGAGAAGATCGCAATATCTTAACGATGAACGACGGCGAAGAAATTTTGCGCGCAGTGCATGCCAGGCCGCCTGATGTGCTGATCGTCGACACCAATATCGAGCCAATGAATGGTGAAAAACTGTGTCGCCGGCTACAGGCAGAGCTACCCGATCGCAAATTTCTGACCTGTATTTTGACTTCAAGTGCCGAAGATGAGTTTGGCCGCTATGCCGAATGGTTTGGCAATTTCCGAATGTTTGAGAAGCCGATTAGTGTTGGTCGCCTGGAGCGCCTGATTGACGACCACCTGTTTGCACGTGCCGCCTGATGAATAGTACGCGCTCTGAAACCCGTAACGCCGCGATTCGTCGCGTAGACTTTAAAAAGTACACGTCGATTGCGAAAGCGCTGCTCAGAGATGCGCTCGCGATTGTTGTGTGCGATCTCGATGGCCTGAGGTGTTGGTCGCTGTCGCGTGACGCCAAAGAAATCTATGCCAAAGCGCTCGCTCAGCTAAAAGATTCGGTTCCTGACTGGCCGCAGAACGGCAGCTCGATTAGGCGCTGCACGATCAGCGATGCGGTGTCTGCCTTTTTGACCAGCGTACAGGACAGTGACGGTAAGCCTGTCGCCGGGCTAATGGTGCTGGTCAACCACCATCAAGACGCCGATCCAAACCGGTATCAGCGCATCAGTGATGGCATGCGCCACTTCGCACAGCTCGTTGGCCACGAAGCGGATCTGCTCGATGAGTTGGATGATATGACGCGTGAGCTGCGTCGGCGCTACGAAGAGCTCAATCTCATTTATGACACGCAAGACTCGGTCAAGTACTTTGACGAAGGGCAAGACGCTATTCGAAGTCTGGTCCGCAATTCCTGCGAATACACGGGCAGCGGTTATTGTGCGTTGGTGATGTCGGACCGCGCGACCATGCACAATTTTTCGCGCTCGACAGCGCCGATGAAAAACCTGGATGCGTTGGACGAGGTCATTCGTACCGATTTGTTCGAGCACCTGGCGTTTCGCAAAGAGGTCATCGTGCACAACGGCGGTGCGCGTTATAGCAGCGTTTTAGGCGACATGGATTGCCGTCTTATCGGTTGTCCAGTGTTTGACGAAAACAACGAGATTGTCGGTGGACTGTTTTTGGCCAACGACTCCAGCGCGAAGCCGTTTACCAGTTCAGATCGCAAATTGATGCAGGTGATGGCGCATAAAGCGGCGCGCATTATCCAGGCCAACTACGATGCATTGACGGGTATGATGACGCGCAACGGCTTCGAATATTACCTCGAGACCGGTCTGTACATTGTGCGCTACAAGCAAATCGAGCATACCGTTCTCAACATCAACGTGGATCGACTACACGTCGTCAACGACACCTGCGGTCATCGTGCCGGCGATGCGTTGATCAAGAGCATTTCAAAGGCCATTCGCACGCAGTTGAGTAACGATGACGTCGTGGCCCGTCTGGGTGGTGGCGAGTTTGGCGTGATGCTCGTTGCGCGCCAGGACGAGGATGCAGAAGACGTCGCCGAGCGCATTCGTGCTGAAGTTCGAACTATTGAATTCACGTGGGACAAGCGCCGCTTTCAGGTAAGTGTGAGTATCGGCCTGGCCACGATGGAGCCCAATACAGAAAGTGTATTGAGCGTGTTGAGTGCTGCGGAAGTCGCCTGTGTGGCCGCGAAGGATCTGGGGCGTGATCGCGTTCAGGTTTATCAGATGGACAACACCATGCTGGTGCGGCGCCGAGCGCAAATTCACTGGCTGGGTAAACTTCACAGCGCGCTGCGCGAAGACAAGTTTCAACTGTTTTGCCAACCGATAAAAAAGGTTGGCGATGAAGGTGGCTTTCATCATGCCGAGGTGCTGCTGCGCCTCGAAGATGACGTGCAGGGCATGTTGTCGCCCGACGTATTTCTTGGGTCCGCCGAACGCTACAATCTGATGCCGGCCATTGATCGCTGGGTGATTCGCAATACGCTGAAAATGCTGGTGGCCAATTTGCCGCGTAGCCAGCTAAACGAATTGGTGTGGTCGATAAACCTGTCAGGACAGACACTCAGCGACCCGAACTTTCTTCAGTTTATTTTGGACGAGACGCGTCGTGACGGTATTCGACCACAGAGCCTCTGCTTTGAGATTACCGAAACCGCGGCGGTCGAAAATCTCAAAGAAGCCGGACTATTCATTGAAGAGCTGCAAAAATATGGATTCGCGTTTTCTTTGGACGATTTTGGCAGCGGCCTGAGTTCGTTTGCTTACCTGCGAGCGCTACCCGTCAACTTCCTGAAAATTGACGGCGCGATTGCGCGTGAGGTGGTGCGTGATCCCGTTAGTGCGTCGATGGTCAGAGCCATTACTCAGATCGGTCGCGATATGGGTCTGGAAACCATTGCCGAATACGTTGAAAGCGATGAGCTGGAGACGCGTTTGGCCGAGCTGGGTGTCAATCATGTTCAGGGCTATGCCATTGGCAAGCCGCGCCCCCTGCGTGAGATGCTGGTCGATGTGACGTCGGCCATGGCCCAAGCGTCTGAAGACGACACCTGCACGGTGCCGGCGGTCGACAGCACAGCAAGCGTCATCCAGCTGCGCACGGGCAACTAAAGGCCCGGGCAAAAGAAAGCCCCGTAGAACGGGGCGATTTTTATTATTATTTCAACTTGGTGCTCATCGAAGACTAGAACGATGTGGACCGCGGACTTTTATTATATTGTGCAGCTCTCTCTGCAATAACTGGGCCAAATCCAAAAAAGTATAATTATTAGGCAACTAGCGGGCACCAACGGCACGATTTAACACTTGCTGTAAAGTATCTCGACAGTCAAAATTGCCTTTTCCGGGGAATTAATCCACTTGTGCCGGGGTCTACCAATAGTGTGCGCTTGCTCACAATTGCGGGCTGACCACGAGGATAGACTCAGGACTATGAATGTTAAGTACTACGCATGCTTTGTGGTGCAAAACGGCCCGACCAACCTGGGCCGCGAGCTCGGCAGCATCGTCGAAATAGACGATGACGTTGGTTCGATGATGGATCACGACGACGTGGCGCAAATGCTGGCCGACAATCTTGACGTCAATCCCACCAGTCTGAACGTCTACCACTGGTCGCGCGTTCACTAGGACGAACTGTGGCCTCAACGGCTACACCAAATATCCGCGCAGACCAGAGCAAAGAGTTTGTTACACTCCCGCTCCATTTTGACTCTCACTCGGATTGACATGCGTTCTAGTTGTTTTGTTAAGTGCGCGATCAGGCGTATCGCGGCGCTTTGGTTTTTGCTGGGATGTTTAGGCGCGGCCCATGCGCAAGTACCCGAGCTTGAGGAAGTGCAGGTTACGGCGACGCGCTCGTCGCGCGGTGCAGACTCCGTCTCCGCAGCGCTCACTGTCGTTAACGAAGCACTGGTCAACGACGCCCAGATTCAAGTCATTACCGATGCGTTGCGTGGTCAAACGGGCGTCTTCGTGCAACAAACCACGCCGGGCCAGGGCACCGCTATCGTACGCGGCCTCAAGGGTTCCGAGATTTTGCATCTGGTTGATGGCATGCGTTTGAACAACGCCCTTTTTCGCAACGCACCTAATCAATACCTTGCGCTGGTCGACCCGTTTACCACGGCGCGTATCGAAGTGGTGCGCGGCCCGCTGTCCACGCTTTATGGTTCAGATGCCATGGGCGGGGTGCTGCAGGTGGTGACCGACCGGCCGTTTCTGGGTGGCGGCGATTGGGCGGTCAGTGGGCGTGCGTTGGCGCGTTACGACAGCCGGACATTGGGGCACGTAGCACACGCGTCCGTTGCGGCGGGTACCGGCGACTTTGGTATGGGTGGTGCGATCAGCTTCCAGGATCATGAAGACGTGCGTGCGGCTGACCGTCGCGTGCAGGCGCCGTCAGGCTATCGCTCGAAAGCGGCCAGTGCCTTTTTCTCATGGCGACCACTGGATACCCAGCGCAACGAATTGTCGATTCAGTTTCTCGAACAGCCCAGCACGCATCGCTATGACGAGCTCGTGGCCGGCTTTGGGCAGACCAACCCGGCATCCGATGTCTTTGCATTCGCGCCCAATAGCCGCCTGTTCGTTCATGCGCAACATCACTCAACCGGCTGGTCAAACTGGCTCGATGAGCTGGAAGTGCACGCCGCGGTTCAACGCATGACCGACGATCGTCGGACGCGGGAATTTGGTGAAACCCAGGAGCGACGTGAACAAAACCACAGCCAACTGTTTGGTTTGACGGTGCGTGGTGCAGCGCTGCCCGGACCGGTGCACGCGCTGACCTATGGCGTCGATGCTTACTTTGACAAAGTGGGTAGCGCGCGTCAGGAAGTAGATATCAACACAGGCGCACAGGAAAGCGTGGACCCCCGTTTCCCCGACGGCTCGACGCTGAATACCGTCGATCTTTACGTGCAGGACGCCATGACGATAAGCGACGCGCTGTCGTTGACGGCGGGCGCGCGAATCAGTCACGCCCAGGTCAAACTGACAGGCGATGGCGAACGGCCGTCAGCGGACGTCAGTAACACTGATGTGACTGGCTCATTCGGCGTACGTTTCGATCTGAATGACCAGTGGACGCTGATGAGCAATCTGGGGCGCGGTTTTCGTGCACCCAATATTTTCGATCTGGGCACGCTCGGCGCACGACCCGGCAACCGCTTCAATATTTCAAATTCGGATCTCGGGCCCGAGACTGTGTGGACGATTGATGCCGGCTTTCGCTTTGAAGCCGGTGGCTTTAACACCGAGTTTTTTCTCTGGTACAGCGACTATCAGGACCAAATCACGTCGGTATCGACCGGCGATATTGATGACGCCGGTCGCGAGATTGTGCAAAGTCGCAATGCCACGTCGGTGGCACTGCGTGGCGCGGAGATGGCGGTGCGCTATGCAATCACCTCGTATCTCTCTGCCGACTTTGGCCTCAACTATGTCTGGGGCGAAACAGAACTGACCGATGGTGATGCCGAACCGGCTGACCGTATTCCGCCGCTCAACGCGCGTCTTGGTTTGCGTTACCAGCGTGGCGACTGGTGGGTGGATGGCCAACTGCGCGTGTCCGATGATCAAAGCCGTCTAAGCGCGCGTGATGTGCGTGATCCACGCATCAACCCCGTGGGTACCGCGGGCTTTGGTCTGATGCAGTTACGTGCCGGCATGCAATGGACGCCGAGTCTCAGTACGACGTTGGGCATGTTCAATGTCGCTGATCGGGACTATCGCGAGCACGGCTCCGGAATCGATGGCGCGGGGCGCTCGGTTGCGCTCACGCTTGAGGGGCGTTTTTAGCGTAAATATTATTTTGCTTTGCAGCATCGACGTGCAACGCGTCATCTGAAGCTGGTTACCAAACACTATAAATATAGGGGTTTTTACGCGTTCTCCGATTATGTGTACTCGCCCATAATGCCGCACGGCAGCATTATGTTACAGGTGATACAAATACCCGTTTGCTGGGCTATACTCGGTGGCCTTCGCAGGTTGGGCACCAATAAGAAAACCACGCCCTGATTACACGCGATAGCTCCAATGGCAGAAGATCTCGTTCTTAATTCTAGCTAGATCTATATTCATAAAAGTTTCAGGGGGAACTATGAAATCAACAACCACATGGTTTACGGCGATAGCAGCGAGCACGCTGTTGTCCGCGGCAGCGTTTGCCGCCGACATGCCGGAGCCGAATATTCGTCAAGCGCTT
>CAYGSQ010000078.1:8179-10786 GCA_964352435.1 uncultured Gammaproteobacteria bacterium
CGCTTGGCGCCGACCAAACGGTCGACTACATAAGCCTGACGAAATTCGGTAAATGGGATGATCGTAACTACGAACTGACCAAAGAAGATTTGGCTTACCTCTCGGCCGACGAAGACAAACTGGGCAACCAGATCCCTGCCTTCTTCCGTGTCGAGCTGCGTAAAGCCTGGCCGCATCTGCAAAAAACCGGCCCTGCGCAATACCCGCGTGCCGCATGGCAAATGTTCCGCATGAAATATGGTGGCTTCATGCGTGATGGCAAAACCTACGGTCCCGAGTGGGGCGTAGATCGTCTTGCCGCGTTCCGCGCAGACAACGAACTGCAGCTCAACCAGGTGCTCGGCGCCAACGAGCTGACGGTTGAAATTAACCACGCCAATCCGGACCGCGTCATCGCGGGTTCGAACAACAACGGCGGCCAGGAAATGTACTACTCAGCCGACGGCGGCTTGAGCTGGACCATTCAGGGCACTCTGCCGAACACCTGCTGTGATCCAACCGTTGGTTGGTCGCCGGATGGTACGGTTGCCTATGCTGCGGCTTTGTCTGGCCCCATCGGTGTGAGCTTCTGGCGCTCGTTTGACCAAGGTGAATCCTGGGTCGATCGCGTTGACCTGACGCCCAGCGGCAGTGACAAAGAATGGCTGCACGTCGACATCTCGGACTCGTCGCCACATGTGGGCAACGTGTACCTGACCTGGCACAACGGCAACGTCATGCAGTTTGCCCGCTCAACCGATCAGGGCACCAACTTTGATATCACGGCGTTCGGTGCTGCTCCACGCGGTATCGGCAGTGACATCACGACCACGACCAACGGCGATATTTACTACTTCTGGGGCGCGACGAACGACTCCACCGTAGAAATGCTCAAATCAACCGACGGTGGCGCAACGTTCGCAGCCGCCTCAACAGTTGCTGCGACGAACGCCTCGTTTGACTGGCCCGTGCCGTCGATGGAATCACGCCGCGCGTGGATCTATGCCTCGGCCGACGCTGACCGCTCCGGCGGCCCGTTTGATGGCAGTGTGTATGTCGCTTGGGCAGACACGACCGGTCCGGAGAGCGGCGTTGCCGCAAACAACCACACGGTTGTGAACGTCTATTACTCACGTGATGGCGGCGCAACGTGGAACTTCAGTAACCCGCATCCAACGGCCGACTCTCTCGAAGTCGATCGCTACAATCCATGGATGACGGTTGACGAGTTCGGCACCGTGCACACGGTGTTCTATGACACCCGCAACTCGCTGAACCGTACGGGTGTTGACCTGTACTACGCGTTCTCGCTTGACGGCGCGGTGACCTGGAGCGTGCCAGAGCGCGTGAGTTCGGCTACCTCGGCCAACTTGACCGATGGTCAGGAGTGGGGCGACTACAACGGTGTGTCGGTTGTCGGTGAGAAGATTGTCACCGTCTGGACGGATAACCGTGACGGCCCACCGAACCAGAAAGATGGTTTTGCCGCGACACTGGCTAACGCCGGTGCCGCCCCAACATTCACGCTGGGTTCGCAGGGTGCTGGCGGTACCACGCAGCAAGTCTGCGCGCCTGGCGACCTGAACGACATCACCGTGGCCGTGGGCCAGATTCAGGGCTTCACGACGCCGGTCAGCCTTAGCTACACCGGTCTGCCATCAGGCTTCTCGGGTGGCTTTTCGACCAACCCGGTCGTTCCAGCCACACCTGCTGCAACATCCGAGGCTGCGGTTTCTGTGTCCGGTGTGGCAGCGGGCGACTACAGCTTCGCGATCACGGGTATGGCCCCAGGTAGCGATCCCAAGAGTCTGGGTGTCAACGTGTCGGTCTTCACCGGTTCACCAGCGGCCGCAGCACTTGCTGCACCGACTGATGGTGCGGCTGATGTGTCGACCAGCCCGATCTTCTCGTGGTCCGCTGTGGCGCAAGCTGCCGAGTACCTCATTGAAGTGGATGACGATCCAGCCTTTGGCAGCGTCGACTTCTCGGTGACGACGGCGGCAACCAGCGCAACGCTGGGTGGCAACCTGAGCCAAACGACGACCTACTACTGGCGTGTCACGGCGTCCAACCCTTGTGGCGGCGGCGCGGTGTCAGCGGCAAACAGCTTTACAACGTCGGCGGAGTTCTGTCGTTCACCTGGTCTTGCGATTCCTGATGGCAACCCAGCGGGTACCTCCGATACTTCCGTTGTTGCAGCAGCCGGTTCAATTGACAACCTTGACGTAAGCATTAACACGACGCACACGTATGTGGGTGACCTCATCTTCACGCTCACGCATGAAGATACCGGCACCAGCGTGACGCTGATTGACCGTCCTGGATTTACCGGCACCGGCTTCGGCTGCAACCAGGGCGACATCGATGTGACGATGAGCGACAGCTCGGCCATCCCGGTCGAAGGCGTGTGCGATTCGGCACCTGCTCTGGGCGGTATCCTGCAGCCGCAGGAAGCACTGGCCGCGTTTAACGGCGAGGACATTGGTGGTACCTGGACGCTGAGCGTTTCGGATAACGCTGGCCAGGACACCGGTGTAGTCAACGAATGGTGTCTGCTGCCAGCGCTTGCCGGCGGTGCGGACTCTGACGGCGACGGCGTCGCTGACGATGCAGATAACTGCACCGACG
>CAYGSQ010000079.1:0-10687 GCA_964352435.1 uncultured Gammaproteobacteria bacterium
AGCTCAACCGCGCCGTTGTGCACGATGCTGAAGTGGCGTTGCCCACTCACATCGTCGCCTCTGCGACAGCGCCCGCGATGGCCATCATACGCACCGGGCGTGGCTGGACGGCGCTGGTCGATCACGGCGGTCAGGTACAGACTTTCACCGCGGCGTGCACGGCCTCATCAATTGATGCATCCGCAGCCTGCCTCATCGAGACCGCACGACCCGCGTGGGAAGACGCACAGCAAGTGCAATTGCTCGTCGACAGCCCACTGCAAGGCATCGACTGGCATGCGCTTCCTGTCAATGACGGTCAATGGATCGACCACGTCGCGCTTCGTTACAGCTCCGCCCTGCAAGCCACACAACGCGCAACGCCGATTCCGGGCACAGCCCTTCTGGTCGCCGACCCGTCGCGTAATCTGGGCGGCGCGCGCGCTGAAGTCACCGCGGTCGCCGATGCGCTATCACACCACGCCGGCTGGTCGAGTTCTATCTTGCGTGGCGCACAAGCGACGTCGCCGCTGTTACGCCAAGCACTGTCTGGCGCCGCGCTGTTTCACTACGCGGGCCATGCTTCCTACGGCAATGACCTGGGTTGGGAGAGCGCACTGATTCTCGCCAACGATACGCGTTTTGGCGTCGGCGACATTCTGACTCTTGGCCAGGCACCACAAGTCGTTGTGCTGTCAGGTTGTGAAACCGCTACAAGGCCGGGTATCGCCGCGCCGTCGATGGGCCTTGCCAATGCATTCTTGGCCGCCGGCTCCACTGCCGTCATCGCCACGTCACGCACCGTGGACGACGCCAGCGCACGCGAAGTGACGAAGGCGTTCTACCGACACTGGCTGAACGGCCAGGACGTCAGCGACGCGCTGCGCATGGCGCAGCTCGACGTACGCGCCGCCGCGCCTCAGCTTGACTGGTCGGCTTTCCGGCTGATCGAACCATGAATCAAAGACTCTTGATCCCGCACCGAGCACAGGAAAAGACTATGCATGCTTTAACCAAACTTGCGATCGCGCTCATCCTCTTAATAGTGAGTGGACTCGCCGGACCGGCGAGCCATGCGGCCTGCACGGCGCCGGGCGATATGCCAGGTAGCGTGATAACCGATGACTGCCTGACGGATGCCGATGCCGATACGCTGTGGCGTTACATCGGTATTTACACCGGCAAGCTAAGTTGCCCGTCCGTGCCCAACTGGAGCGCAAGCCGCCTGTTCGCAAGCGCCAACACCATACCGGTCGGGCTACGCAGGTTTTGTGCGTATCAAGCGCTTAACGAGGATGCAACAATCGCGTCACTGCGCGCACGGCTGTGCGAAAACGAGGCGCCGCCTGAAGCCTGTCTCGATGCTTTGGGGGCCGACAAGATGGCGGTCACAGGTCAGGCAGGCAGCACACAGGACATCGAAGGACTCCTCTGGCAGGACTTCAACGCTCACTTTCTGTCGCAGTCGGGCGCACCCGGCGCACTCGGTGCGGGCCCTGCGAATGCACGCCTGGCAGTTATCGATACTGAACCCACCGGAATTGACGAGGATCGCAACGGGGCCGGTTTTTCGGGGCACGGTTTTGGCTTGATCAGTCTCGCTCGCGACATGGTTTGCCCACCGACCGGCGCGTGCAATATCGAGATGCACTCGACACTGGGCATGCCGCTGCAGCGCTGCTCAACCTTACCGGGCGCCAGTTGTTCATGCGCAAGCACGCCGCTTACCGGCGTGTGCGCGACACCGTCCACGGGCGGCCACATGGGCACATTGTCGCAACTGGCGCGCGCCATCTATCTTGAAACCGTCGACTTTAACGCCAACGGCCCGTCGCGTCTGGTGATCAACCTTTCACTGGGTTGGGACCCCGCGTTTGGCGGGCTAGCGCCGATTGCTGCGGCGCCAGTCAGTGCGCAGGCGGTGCATGCGGCGCTCGAACACGCGTCGTGTCGTGGTGCCCTGATTATCGCGGCTGCGGGCAACAGAACAACGGGACCGGATCCCGTCAGCGGACCACTGTTGCCCGGCGCCTGGGAAGAACTTGAGGCGCCCGACGCGGCGGCGTGCACGACGCAAGTCGCGCCGCTGTCACCCGATCCATCGCTTTTTCCCGTGCCGGCCGGCGCATACCGACCCTTGCTCTACGCGGTGGGTGCCATTGACCACAAGAATGACCCGGTTCGGGTACGTCCAGATGGTGAACCGCGCCTGACGGCCTTTGGCGACCACGCCGTAGCAAGTGTCGACGACACGGGAACGATCATACCGTCCGACATTTTAACCGGCACGTCGGTCGGCACTTTAGTGGTGTCGACAACAGCCGCCGCCGCTTGGCATTTTCGACCTGCGGTACCGGCCTACGCGATCATGCAAGCCCTGTATGGAACAGGCGCCGCAGTGCCGCTACGCAGTGCAGATTTTTGTCTGGACAGCGGCATCGGCTGTGACAGTTATGACGTGCGACGCATCAACGCTTGCGAAGGCATCAACGCCGTCTGCGAACAATTCGGGGGCAATGTGTGTCCGATACTGACCTGCCCCGCTGAGATCCCGACCATTCCAAAGATCGACCTGCCCGCACTGAACACCATTTTTGTCGGCGAACCCACCGTCAACCTCGGTAATTTTGACAACGAGGTAAGCGTGCCTGAATGCAGCGATGACTACGTGGTGTATTGGGGGGGCGCGGGCGCACGTCCGGCCAACCCCTGCCCGCATCTGCAGTTCCATGGCATTACCGTTACGCCATTTACGGATGGCCAGCCCGGTGGCGAAGCGTGTGAAATTTGTGTTAACCAGTTCTCAAGCCCCGGCAATTTCTATCTGGAAATTGTGGACAGCTTCCTCGACCCGGTGCGCGACGTGACCTTGTTGTGCAACGGTCAGGGCTATTACGTTGCGTCGCTGATGCAGCCCGGCGACAAATTGAAGATCACCAAAATACCTGAAAGCTGCGAACCGGAAGACATCAACATTGCGTTTCGTGTCCTGAGCAATGGCACATCGCAAGCCTCGGTGCTGTCCACGTCACTCAAAGCCTCTGATCTGGATGACGACCAGATTCAGGACGGTGCGGACAACTGTGTTCTGACGCCCAACTTCGACCAAAAAGATGCCGACAATGACGGCATTGGTAACGCCTGCGATGCCGATTTCAACAATGACTGCATAGTCAACGTTGTCGACCTGGGCTTTTTGCGCAGCGTATTTTTCACGAACAACGCCGTTGCCGATCTGAACTGTGACGGCATCGTAAACGTCATAGATTTAGGGCTGATACGGACCCTGTTCTTTGGTAAACCCGGTCCCAGCGGCGTGCCGAACATCTGTGCGAACTAGCGCTACACCACGCCGGACGCGATCGCCTTGAGTACGGCTCGCGTTCGGTCGCGCACACCGAATTTGGCCAGAATGTTGGACACGTGATTTTTGACCGTACCCTCGGAGTTGCTCAGCATCTTGGAAATTTCCTTGTTACTGTAGCCGCCAGCCATCAAGCGCAGGATCTCCGTTTCTTTGGGGGTTAGCGCCTCGGGTTCTTCAAGACTGTCAAACGGCATGCCCTGACGCTGTACGCGGGTCAAGAGTGACTGCGTGAGTACCGGCTGAATCACCGTGCCGCCGGCATGGACGGACTCGATCGTTTCGATCAAGTGTTCGAGCGACACGTCCTTAAGCAGAAATCCCGTCGCCCCCGCGGTGATGCCGTCCATAACCAGCTCGTGATCGTCAAACGTTGTGAGGATGATGACCGGCGTTACCATGCCCGCCTCGCGCAGCTTGCGTATGGCCTCAATGCCGTTGACGCGCGGCATGCGAATGTCCATTAAAAACACATCGGGATGGTGGGCTTGCGCCAACGTGACAACGTCTTCGCCATCGCCGCCCTCCGCGACCACCATCACTTTATCGGACAGCGCCAGGAGTCCGCGGATACCTTCACGCACCAAAGTCTGGTCGTCGACCAGCGCAATTCGAATAGTCATGGAATCAAGCTGCCAGCGGCACTTGGATATGTATTTTGAGCGCGTCACGCACGCGCTCTATCGACAGCTCACCGTGCAATTTTTCGATCCGCTCACGCATGCCAAGTAAACCGTTGCCCGGTTGCCAGGCCGGGGCGACGTGACCATTGTCGTGCACGCTCAGATGCAAACGCCCGTCCTCGCGCCAGACGCGCACGGTGCATTCGCTGGCCGCTGCGTGACGCAAGGTGTTGGTAATCGCTTCCTGAACACAGCGCAGTAACGATTCGGCCACGTTAACGTCATCAATTTTCAGGTGTTCATCCATTTCAAGGTGAATACGCAGCTGCGGAATATTTTGCACAACCAGGCGCAACGCCTGAGCAAAATTAACGGCCGATTCGTCCCGCATGGTGGTGACCGTAGCCCGCACATCACCGAGCATGTCACGCGCGAGCTTGTGGCATTTTTCGATGCGTTCACGGGCTTCGCCCTCGGACACGCGCTCGGCTACCTGCAAGTTAATGGTCAGCGCCGTCAAATGATGCCCGAGCAGGTCATGCAGGTCGCGCGCGATACGCGTCCGCTCGCCCTGCTTGCTCGCCTCCGCCAGCAGGTGTTGCGTCGCGACCAGTTCACGGTTGAGTGATTCCGCGTGCGCTCGCGCCTCTTCAGCGCGCTGCGTTTCCAGTGCCGACAGCAACGCAAAATAGTGAAACGTGCCGTACAAGGCCACCTCAATCAGCGCCCCATTGTTGTCCCATACCACGCGGTTAATGAAATACCACGCCAACGCCAACAAGATGAACGCAATGTGCGCCGACCGTCGACTCATGAGACCCGGCGTAAACGCAATCCACATGATGGTGTAGATAGGCAGAAAACTGATTGGTAGCAGCATGCCAAGCGCGAGCGCCGCCGCCAGCATGACACCCAGTGCAACACGACGTACCGCTATCGAGCGCTGGACACCCGGTGCGCAGCCGCACATGATCATCGACGTCAGAATCAGCAACTGCAAAGCCACCGTAACGCCCATCAAATCCCGATAAGGCGACGCCGCGTCCCAGATCGCATAGAGCACCAGGACCGACACCACCGACCAGGTGACAATCGCCGCCCACCCGTGACGCAGTGTTGAGAATGAAAAAGATCGATTCATGAACCCATTATCGCGAAGTCAGCGCCCGACGACCATAGGCCAAAAGTCATGGGTTCAGAGCATGACTGATCGCACTGCCACAGGCTCAGCATCCGCGCTACCTTGGTTCCACGTTGCCAAAGGAGCCGTCATGTACCAACTGCACTCAATCGCCCTGATTTCCCACATTGCCTGCGGGGCCGCCGCGCTTTTTATCTTCTGGATCCCAGTTTTGACCCGTAAAGGCAGCCCTATTCACAAGAAAGCGGGCAAGATATTCGTTTATGGTATGACCGCCATCGCCGTCACCGGCATTATGTTGTCGAGCATGACGCTGTTTGATCCGGTCGGCGTTCGTACGTCGGGTGGTCAGCTCCCAATGGCCGGCGCCTTTCAGGTGGCCGAAACCGCGCGCGTGTTCGGACTGTTTCTTCTGATGCTCTCATTCCTGGTGCTGACGGCCTCTCGTCACGCAACGCTGGTCCTCAAAGCCAAGCACGACCGAAGCCTGCTGCGAACACCGTTTCATGTTGGCTTACAGATCGCGACCGGCGTGTTGGCGATTATCACCGG
This sequence comes from uncultured Gammaproteobacteria bacterium, assembly GCA_964352435.1. Lineage (GTDB taxonomy): Bacteria > Pseudomonadota > Gammaproteobacteria > Steroidobacterales > JBCCMA01 > JBCCMA01. Next base: position 5,660 of record CAYGSQ010000079.1, read on the forward strand.
CATCATAGGCGTGATCTACAGTCAGCCGCTGCTGATCGTCTTCTTCTTCATTGGCTCTGCTGGTGCGATTGGCACGCTGCGCTACACGTTCAAAGCGCAGCTCGAGAAAAATGAGTGGATTATAGAACACATCGGCAGCACCATCGGTACCGGCATAGCGGCCTACACCGCGTTCTTTGCCTTCGGTGGTCGTCAAATAATCGGTCAACTAATGAATGGACCATGGCAACTGGTGCCGTGGGTTCTGCCTACTATCATCGGAACGATATACAGCCGTCGCCTGGTGACTCAATACCGCAACAAGTTTGCGACAGCCTAAGGAATACGACATGCATTTGACGAACAAGATCCTGCGCATGATGACACTGGCATTCATCGCCCTGATGACCGCGCTATCAACCATGGCCAGCGACGGCATCGCCGCCTTTGAAAACGGTCAATTCGAGACGGCACGCGCTTCGCTGACCAAAGAAATTGCGACCGATGACGAAGACGCCACGCTGCATCTATACCTGGGACGCAGCTTGATGGCACTCGACGACGCCAAGGCGGCCGTCAAGCCTCTGCAACGCGCAGCAAAACTCGCACCCAACAATCCGGACATGCATTTCTATTTGGGCGAAGCCAACGGCGTGCTTGCGGGCAACGCAAACATTCTAAGCGCCGGCGGTTACGCGAAGGTCGTGCGCCGCTCGTTTGAGCGCGCGTTGGAACTGGACCCCGATCACGAACCAGCACTCGAAGGCTTGATCATCTACAAATTGCGCGCACCAAGACTGCTTGGCGGTGACAAGGAAGAAGCGCTCGCACTCTCCACGCGGTTAAGCGAAATCGCCCCGCTGCGTGGACAGCTCGTACGCGCCAACACGCTGCGTGCGATGGAGCGCAACGACGAAGCCGTCGCGTTGCTCAAAGCGCTGGCGAACGATCGCCCTGGCGATCCACGGGCCCATGTTGAACTTGGTTTTATCGCACAAAACGACAAGGACTATGTGCAGGCGTTCGAGCATTTCCGCAATGCGGGTGCTGGCACGGCCGCAGACGAGGCACAGACGTACGCGCGACATATGGCCTGGTACCAACTGGGGCGCAACGCCGTCTTCTCAGGACAGAACGCGCAAGAAGGCATTGAAGGCCTGAAGCGCTATCTGGAGGCAGCGCCGCAAAGCGCAGGCCTGCCGGGCAACGACTGGGCCAGTTTTCGTCTGGGTGAGCTACTGCAAAAAAGCGGCGAGTCCGAGCAAGCGGCGACCTACTTCCAAACTGCGATGAACTCGACCGACGACAAGAACCTCAAGCGTAAAGCGAAGAAGGCACTTCGCTAATCGACGGCCAAATGCAGGAGTGGTCCGCGTAGCGCACGCAACACGTCGCGCGGACCGTGCCGCCATCTACCGCTATTCGGTATCTTGCAAAATGCCGTGGCGCAGTCGCCAAACCGATTTTCGCGTCTCAGCATCAAGCGAGCGGCGGGCCAGCAACGCGGCGATAACACCCACACCCACACACACGAAGATGGTCCGAAAAACATAGATACTTAGCCCGGTAAATAAAAGGCCGGCGATCACGCCCACCCACGCAAAGAACGCCGCAATCGCGCAGTAGCCGATTGTCAATCCACGGCCGTTAAAGCGTACAAAGAAGCCGACGCACACCGCAACCAGCAACGCCAGGAGCGGGCTATTGTCCGCCGTCAGTATGACAACGATCTTCCACAGTGCCACGCCAATGAAAGCACCCAGCGAACCGCCAAAAAAGGCACCAAACACGCTTTGCTGCGACCACGCGATCTGACCCAGCGTCTGGGCGGAGCGTGTGGCAACTTTTGGCGGTTTGTATGGATCGTCAGTCATAAGGTCATGGCCAGTAGAACGTGTAGCCACGTTGCCGCCTGCACCACAATACGTCAAGCCCGTGACGAATTCGTGAGATCGCTGTGACGAGGGGGTGAAACCCGCGCCGTAGGCTAAGCGCTCACATTCATTCCGTATAGGGAGCCCAATCCATGTTGCCAGTTAAATCAATCGTCAGCGCACTCGCGCTACTGTCTGTTGCCCAAGTCGCTATGGCTGATCGCCTTGTTGCCGAGCGCTCAAGCGCCTCCGATCTCACCACGTTTGAAGTCACGATCACCAACACCAGCAAGCTGACATTTACGCCACTGCTCGTGGTCGCGCACAAACCCGAAATCAGCCTGTTCGAAGCCGGTCAGCCGGCCAGCGATGAGCTGGCACTTCTGGCGGAGGGCGGCGCGACCGGTCCATTGTCCGACGTGCTGGCCACCGTGCCGGATTTGGTCAGCGACTTTGAAAGCACCGGCGGCCTGCTTGGACCAGGCGAGTCGGTCACCGTCGAAATCGAAGCCTCACGCATCTTCAATCGCATCAGCGTCGCCGCGATGTTGTTGCCCACCAATGACTCGTTCGTGGGTCTGAACAGCGCGCGTATTCCCGGCTTCACCGGCACGCCCGCCCGCTTCACGGGTATTGGCTACGATGCCGGTAGCGAGCCCAACGATGAGCTGTGCGCCAACATTCCCGGCCCCCAGTGCATGGGCGCGGGCGACTCACCGGATGCCGGTGGCGAAGGCTATGTCAGCGTGAGCGCAGGTATCCAGGGCGTGGGTGATCTTGCGGCTGCGGACTACGATTGGCGTAACCCGGTTGCTGCCATCAGCATCCGTCGCGCAATCAGCACCCGCTAAGCACGAGCGCTTGCAAGAAAATGCCCCGGCAACGTGCGTTGCCGGGGCATTTTTTATTGGCTGGCGAAAATGGCGAAAATGGGGTCAGAGTACATTTCTCAAATAACAAGCCACTATCGTCTCTAACGCGAGCACCGAGAGCGCACTAACATGAGGCGAATGTTAGGCGTGAAGGGAGCCACGGATGGCACGGCAGCCTCGTATCGATCTTGCAGGAATACCGCAACATGTCATTCAGCGAGGCAATAATCGGCAGCCTTGTTTTTTCATCGACGACGACCGTCATCATTATCTTGATTGGTTGCAAAAAGCCGCAAAGAAATACGCTATTTCTGTGCACGCCTACGTTCTGATGACCAATCATGTCCATTTGCTGGCAACGGGTACGGAGGTGGGTGCCGTTGGCCGCGTAATGCAAAGTCTTGGAAGGCGCTATGTGCGATACGTGAACTGGAGGCGCCAGAGAACCGGTACGCTTTGGGAGGGTCGCTACAAATCTAACCTCGTTGACTCTGACCGCTACCTGCTAGCGTGCTACCGATACATTGAGCTGAATCCCGTACGCGCCGGGATGGTCAACACACCGGGCGACTACCGTTGGTCCAGCTTTGGTCACAACGCCCTTGGAGTGACAGACGATGTGATCACCCCGCATGGTACGTATATTGCGATGGGCAGTTCAGTTGAAGAACGATGTAGTGCCTATCGGGGTTTGTTTCGAGAACCCATCGAAAATGATCTCATTCAGGAGATCCGAAGCCATGCTAACCAGGGCAAGGTACTGGGCTCGGAAACATTCAAGAATCAAATTGAAGCCGTTCTTGGCCGCCGCGTCCGCCTGGCGAAACCTGGTAGACCTCGAAATGTACTCTGACCCCAATAAAAAAAGCCCCGATAAATCGGGGCCTTATATTGGCTGGGGGACCAGGATTCGAACCTGGGTTGGCGGAGTCAGAGTCCGCAGTCCTACCGCTAGACGATCCCCCAAATATCGATGCATCCGTCCCCGAACGCGTGCAGTTCGTTTAGCGTTTCGAGAACTGCGTGGCGCGGCGTGCTTTACGCAGACCCACTTTCTTACGCTCAACTTCACGCGCATCACGCGTAACGTAACCGGCTTTACGCAGCGGTGGACGCAGCGTTTCGTCGTATTCCATCAGTGCGCGGGTAATGCCGTGGCGAATCGCGCCGGCCTGACCCGTGGTGCCGCCGCCCTTGACGGTGACGGTGATGTCGAAGCGATCTTCGAGGTCAACCAGCTGCAGCGGCTGACGCACGATCATGCGCGCGGTTTCGCGACCGAAGAAAGTATCCAGCGGACGCTTGTTGACCGTAATGCTGCCCTTGCCAGGACGCATGAAAACGCGTGCGGCTGAGGATTTGCGTCGGCCCGTGCCGTAATATTGGGTGTCGCTCATCTTAAATCTCCAGAGCCTGTGGCTGCTGCGCCGTATGCGGATGTTCGGTACCGGCGAAAACACGCAGCTTGCGTGCCATGGCCCGACCCAATGGGTTTTTCGGCAGCATGCCCTTCACGGCCAGATGAATGACTTCTTCAGGCTTGCGTGCGTGCAGTGTCTCAAAGTTTTCAGACTTCAGGTTGCCGATGTAGCCAGTGTGGCGGTAGTACATCTTGTCTTTGGCCTTGTTGCCCGTGACACGGATTTTGTCGGCATTGATCACAACGATGTAATCGCCGGTATCGACGTGCGGGGTGTATTCGGGCTTGTGCTTGCCTTTGAGGCGGGACGCCAGCTGTGTAGCCAGGCGACCGAGCACTTTGTCTTTTGCGTCAACCACGTACCAGTCGCGTTTGACGGTTTCGGGCTTGGCATTGAAAGTCTTCATCGGACGGATCTCTATCGGTGGTGAAGTGCGCAGGGCGAAAAGACGGGAATTCTAATGGAGCCAGTGGCGCAATGCAATGTTTTGCGACGCTTTTGACATGATTAGGCAGAACAGCATTCCACCTTGAAAATCATGGGCTTACGCCATTATGGCGCCGACAGGTAGGGATGCGACCGCCGGTTGACGGCCGCATCCACCGTTTTACCAGGCGTATTGCAGGGAAATCGAGGTAAATTTGTCGGTGTTGGTCGTGCCGACAGGTACGTCAGAGTTGTTCTTCAGCGTATACGACACCACTAGATCCATAGCACCGAGCAGCTTGGCGGTCACTGCACTGATCGACTCGGTCGACGTGTTGTCTGAGCCCGCCTCGATAGCCAGCGACTGGGTGAAATGCGCCGTATCGCTGAAATTCCAGCGATAGTTGCCGCCGCCGCGCACGATGGCGCCCGAATCCTCCGTACCGTCCTGGAAAT
>CAYGSQ010000080.1:0-6681 GCA_964352435.1 uncultured Gammaproteobacteria bacterium
TTCTCGATCAAGTTGTTGTCGATCGACTGGTCGACGGCGAGCTCACGGATTTCGTGTTTATCCGGGAGACTGAACGATCGGTGTTCCCTGACTTTCCCGGCATTCCGGCCAGTTTTCTAAGCGAGGCAAACAACCGGGGAACGGCCCTGCTTGCCTTCGCGCAAACCTCGGCCTTTCCGTTGACCGCCACCGATCTGGGCGAGGCCAGCTATACGACGACATTCTTCCATCAAGAGAACATGTCCCAGGGCGTGAATGACATCCGACAAGGAGCCGATACGCTTGACTTCAATTCCGATGGCACGGGCAGCACGCGTCGTACCGGCTTCGAGTTCACATGGTCCGTATCACCGGTCACGGGACTTGAGGTCACGTTCGCCAACGGCGATGAATCTCGCTTTGAGCTATTGTTTGATGACTACGGCGGCTTGCCGATGGTGCTGGTAAGCTCAACCCTCGCAGGCGTCGAGCAGTTCGCCTCGCGCTCTTTGCTAATCGAACGTGACCCAGCGACCGATTTCACATTGGCTGATCTGGAAAACCGTCGCTATCGCTCAACGCTCGCTGCGCGCAGCACGGCCGAGCGGTCGCTAACCATCTTCGACTTTATCTTCGAGCCCGGCGGCAGCGCCTGCCGAGCACCGGGCAGCACGGGCTCGGTCTGGACGTATGCGCTGGCAGATGGGCGACTGGAAATAGAGCGCAGCTTCGTCAACTCTCCCGAAAACTTTTTCTATCGAACGTTGCAACCGATACAAACCCGGCCCGACGGCTACTGGTTGATCGAGACTCTGCAGGTCGCCTTTGACGAGCCGCAGGTGGACGCGGCCATAACGCCCGGTCGCATCAATTTCTATTCGATCGAACAGGAGCTGGCCGGCAATCTGCGGCCAACGCTTGTGGACGACTCGTTTGTCGTGCCGCAGGGCGCGTCGGTGACTCTGTCTTATGACACGCTGCCCGCCAACGACATGGACCCCGAAGGGGACGAACTGCTACCAAAAGGCATCGACCCGGTCAGCGCGAACGGTGGCTCAATTACAGAGAACTTCAGCGCCAGCGGCGAACGGATCAGCGTGGTCTACACGCCACCCGCCGGCTTCACCGGCAGCGATACCTTCCAGTATCTGGCGTCTGATTTGTTTTGTTTTGATGAACCCGGCATTGCCGGCAACGTCGAGCTTATCTTTGAACCGTGATGCATAAAGGTATTTTTTTATCCGTCGTTGCGACCTGTCTTGTGAGCGTAACCGCTGATGCTCAAAACGCAGGCGCTATCTTTGGCCCGATCGTTAACGAGGGACATCGTGCTGCGCAGTAGCGGGCGATGATTGGCGATATGCGATTTCCCCGTCAACCATCGTCAACGTCACCGTTGCGTTAATGATGTCTTTGGGATCGATCTCGAACAGGTTGTCGCTCAGGATGACCAGATCCGCGAGCTTGCCCGCGGTCAGGGTGCCCAGTTTGGCTTCCTGAAAACCGGCCCAGGCATTGTTGACCGTGTACGCGCGAACGGCCTCTTCCACGGAAATTTTTTGCTGTGGTACCCAGCCATCGGGATGTTTGCCGTCGAGCGTGCGCCGAGTCACCGCAGCATAGATACCGGCGATCGGGTTCAGCGGTGCCACGGACCAATCTGAGCCGAACGAAAGAATCGCTTTAGCATCAAGCAACGATTTAAACGCATAAGTGCCATTCAGGCGCTCAGCACCAATACGCTTCTCGGCCCAGCGGCCATCGTCGATAGCATGGTAGGGGTGCATCGAGGCAATCACACCCAACGGCGCAAATTGTGCAACCGCCTGCGCTGTCAGATGCTGCGCGTGCTCGATCCGCGGGCGGCTGTCTTGCAAATCCATCTGTGCAAACAGTTTGAGAATGACGTCATTGGTTTGATCGCCAATGCCGTGAATGGCCAACTGCAGCCCTAACGCATGCGCCTCGACGAGGCTTGTCTTGAGTTCATCAATCGGCATCAACGCGAAGCCGCGCGTGCCGGGTTCGTCGGAATAGGGCTCGTAAAACCACGCCGTCGTGCTGCCAAGGGAACCATCGACCAGTTCTTTCACACCGCCAAAACGCAACCAGTCGTCACCCTTGCCGTGCTGCGCAATGCGCTTTGCGAGTTCGTGACGTTTGCTGATCGGCGGTAAAAAGTACGTACGCAATTTGAGTCGACCTTGCGCTTTGGCCTGTTCGAAAATGCGGATGTCTTCCCAGCGGCCCATGTTGTGCACCTGCGTGACACCGTTGGCCAGCCCTTCGGCCACGCCTGCATCAAACATCGCCGCATTGTGTTCATCGGTTAGTGGCGGCAACACCTCGAACACGACATTCATGGCGTTATCTTTAAGCACGCCCGTCGGCTCACCGTGTTCGTCGCGGACGATCGTGCCACCATCCGGGTCGGGGGTGTCGCGTGTGATGCCGGCTTTTTTCAGCGCGGCCGAGTTGGCCAACGCCATATGTCCGTCCGTGCGCAGCAGAAAGAGCGGGTTGTTCTGTGTGTCCTCGTCGATCCACGCCCGCTGGGGCAAACGCCCATCCCACGCTTCGTGATCCCACAAACCGCCAACAATCCACTGACCTTGTGGCAGCGGCGCTGCGTAGGCCTTGATGATATCGATGAACGCCTGCTCGCTTCTCGCATCCTGCGTTTTAACGCTGAGCAGCGACGCCGAGCCGTCCATGAAATGCGTGTGATTGTCGATAAAGCCGGGCAACACCAGCGCACCGCGCGCATCGATCGTCTGATAGTCGGGAAAGTCATCGGCCAGGGCCGTGTCGCCGACCGCGTGAATTTTGTTGCCGCGCACGATTATGGTCTCTGTCCATGGATGCGCGGCATCACCGGTCCAGGCGTGCGCATTTACGATGCGGATATCGCTTGCCAGAACCTGATTGGACACAGCGAGCAATACGAGCACAAAACAACGGGAGACCATGGCATTCAACGCAGGTGGCAAGTCCAGGCTGACAGCATACCACTGCGCTCGCGGTGTAAGGCGCCGCCGATTTTTGACGATCACGTTTGAAAGCGGCATGTTCAGATCTGGCAAGTGCCTATTCATGGAGCTCACACTTGATTGAGCAACCAATTCGATGACACACCTACGTTGCAATACCTGGCCGTGTTTAGCGATGTTCGTCGCGTGCCTGTTGGCCTGTGCGATGACGATCGCACCGAGCGCGTTGTCTAGGGAGACAACAGCACAGGAAGGTAAAGCGCGTAAATTCTCGCACCCAGTCGCCCGAATCACCCATGGCAAACCGCGGCCAAGAGATCGTGCGCTGCGCTACGAAAACCTCAGCGATATAGAGATGCGTCAAATCATGCAGGTTGCGGGCAAGGAACACCCGGGCGCCATCCTTAATATCGCGGGCGTGACCGTCGGCTGCCCCTGTGAAGACGGGGCCAATTGCGAAGATCAGGTATGGGTGGTGGCGCACAAGAACAACCGGACGCTGGGCATGATGTTGTCAAAAATTGAGGGGCAGTGGGCAATTGGGCCACTGCAGAAATGGTGGCTGCGGCGCGACCGGCTGGACGCGGAATATCGAGCCTCACGCAGCGACCCGAAGACCCGGGCTCAGAGCATTAGCGATTATTACAAAGCGCTTGACCGTCTGCTGCAGGAATTTCCGAAATGCGAGGTGCAGGCCGTGCCTGACGAATAGTGGCTGCTGACAAATACCGCGTAGCCGCGTAATATAGCGCGCTGCAACGTCGAGAAGCGGGGCCGGTCGGGATGACCGGTCTCGTTTTTTTTTGGGGGAATTCCGCTGCGCTTGCTGCTTGAGAGAGTAGACATGCCATTCCCGGAGATACCCATGCAAGAAAACCAAGCGATTACCGAGCAATGCCGCACCGATCTGGACGCCGCGCTCGACACAGATGCCACCACGCTGACACTGCTGGCACGCACACGGGACGAGGTCGAGGCACAGCTCGACGGCAAGTCCACCTCTGAGCTGGAAGACGAATTCCGCCGCTATTCAGAATGTAGCGAGAAGCTGGGGATGTTTCACACCACGGCGCGCGACGCATTCGTCGACAACCACACCTCCTACAGCCAAATGTTCAGCAAGATCGAACTGCTAAATCAGCTGGCGCAGTTCGACTTTCTTGGCGCGACGCCGGACGATCTTGACGAGTACTCCCTTTTTTGGGACGGCTTTTTGGGCACGCCGGGGGACCTCGTCGGCGCAGGTATCTCCGTGGTTGGGCTCGCCTTTAGCGGCTGGCGCTACGTGAGCATGAACAGAATCGTCAAGGCAGGCCCGGTCGCGGGTGTGGCGGACGACGTGGCCGATGCGGCGATGACGACCGCGCGCTCGGGTCGGGCCATGGCCGTGGCCGGAGGCGTCTTGTCGTTGGCGATGGCCGGGTTCACGGTCGCCAGTGCGATTAAGGAAGGGCGTGAAAAACGCGAACAGTTACGCCAGGACATGTTGAAGTGGGCTGACTGGTACGCGGCCACGACCGAGAACGCGCTGCTGTTTTGCTACTGGTCGAAAACCATGCGTAACGAGATCACCGAATTGATCAGCAACTTCGCTGAAAACCCTGAGGAAATTAGTGATGCGGACTTCATCGCCAAACTAAACGGCTTCATGATTACGGCCGGTGAACTGGACGCTCAACTGCGGCTCGCCACCCGCATGCTGTGCGATGGACTGTCCAAGGAAACCATCGAAGGCTACACCGATCTCAACATGACCATCATCACGTATCTGGAGAACCGGGTGAACGCGCCGGACTCCACGGCGTGTGCACAAGCGGCCGCGTCATGAGCGTCGGTAAGTGGTTCGAGCAAGCCGGCAAGGACATTGGCAAGTTTGTTACCAAAGAAGTGCCGACGTTCTTTACAAAAACGGTCCCGTCGGTCGGCAAACCCGAGACGTTCAGACCTTCGCTCATCCCGCTGCGCGAGAAATCCGATCGGCTGCGCGGTCAGCTTACGACGGCGCGCACCTTGTTTTTCGACGAGAAGGCGAAACTTGCAGAGACCGCGTCACGCTACCGCATGATGAGCGAAGACTACGCAAAACTTGGCGGTGAAGATGCGGCCAATATCAAGATGAAAGTCATCAAGGACAAACAGTGGGACGAGGCCGCCACTGCGGCGCAGAAAACCATCAAGGATGTGGATGCCACCGTGCGCACGGTACTGAGCACCGCAACGTTTGGTTTGACTGAGCCTCTGTGGGCGGTCGCGGCGGCTGTACGGGCAAAAGAAGAAGTCGAATTTCTCAAAAAGCGCAACAGCCAGTTCGCATCCGTGATCAAGAAGATCAACGCGGCGCGCTCGCAAATGAAAAGTGCCCGCAACGACCTTGAAGCAAACATCAAGACGCTTGGCGAAACTAACGCATCGCTCGCAGAACTGGCGACGACGCGTAATCAGGCAACGCTCGACAGCGCGCGTGAGGACGCGGTGGCGACGATGGCGCAACGACTAATCGCCGACGGTGTGTCCGCCGAGCAGGTTGAAGTGCTGACGGGTCTTGCCAGCGAAAAGATTGCGCAACTTGCAGCAATGAATGAGAACGACACACAAGGGAGTTAGGCACGTGGCGATCATCGACACCAACAAGTTTTTTATCACCGCGCCGTTCGCAACGGACAGCCTGCGCGCCAAGGTCGCCAACGACAAAGCGACACTCGAACAAATGGAAGCCACCTATGCCGGCTTGCGCGATCAGTTCGTATCGCTGTCCGGCGATCTCACCATCATGGAAGAGAAGTCAGGCTTTCTGGAGCGCCAGATCGTGCGTTCGATGACCATTTTCGATCCACCACCCGATGGCGACACCGCCGCCGATTATGAGAAAAAGCAGATCGTTTACGACGCATTGTTGTGGACAGGTACCGGCTTTGCCGCTGTGGGTGGCGTGCTGTCTATTGTTGGTCAGGTGGGCCTGACACGCGCAGTCAAAGCCTCAATGGCCACGCGCAAAGTAGGCGCCGCAAACAAGATCAAGGCGGGCGCCAAACTCGGCACCTTCAAGCTCGGCGCCGGGCGCAGCATCATCTCCAGCGCGCGCGCTGCACGCGTGGCCAAGGCCACCAAGGTGGCGAAGCTCGGCAAGTACGGCAAATTCGCCAAGGCCGGCAAGGCGTCCGGCGTGCTGTCGGTGGCGATCGTCGCACTGGAGCTGGGTCTAAAGATGGCGTCCGCGGCCAAAATGAACGAGTACTTCATCGAACAAGCCGACAAGATCAAGCAAGTGATCGATGACGCGAATACCGCGATCAAGGCATTGGAAAGCGGCATTGAGGAAGGCGAGGCGATGAAGGCCACCATGCTGGCGGATGCTGGCTGCGCCGACGTAATGGCGTATCTCGAAAAACTGAATCGGGCCATCGCCGACGTAGGCCGTGCCAACGCCAAACGTTCGCTGGTACGTCGCATGCTGCTCGACGGCATGGACACAAACCTGGTGGAGCAGTACAGCGAGCTGTCGTCCGATCAGGTTGCGGGCATCCACGCCAAGCTTAAGGTTGAGCTCGGACTACTGCGCGGGGACGACATGGCCAGGCTGGTCACCGACTCGGGCCTCGGCAGACTTCAGGTAGAGATACTCAAGCGCATGTTCGATGCGCGGATCGATTTGCTCAGCGGCGCCGATGCCGCACAGGTCATTGAGGACTACGGCCTCAGCGACGTGACGGTC
>CAYGSQ010000080.1:6691-10665 GCA_964352435.1 uncultured Gammaproteobacteria bacterium
CGTCAGGTGTGGGCCCTGTTTGGCAAAAACAAACCGGCCGATGTGATCGCTCAGGCCACGTTGCTGCCACGTGAGGCGATCGAGCAGTTGCAGCGCGAAGTGACGGCCAAACGTCTGCTGCTGACGCAGGCGCAGGACAACGTCGTCGCCGAAAAAAGCGGCGCGAGTATTGAGCAAATTGGTGCATGGCGTTCTGTGCTGGGCGATGATCTGGCCGCAGCCCGGGAGCGCGCGGCGCAGGCGGAAAAGCACGTGAGGCCATCTGATATTGCCGCAGACTATCGGCTGCCAACAGAGGCTTTGGCGGCTTAAGACCTGGGCCGCGTCACACTACTGTCCAGACGCGAGAAAACCGATCGACAAGGACAGTCGACCGGTCTGGTGGCTACTGCGCGGCAGGCGTTAACGTAAACGCCATTGCTTTGGTCTCGGCGCCGTCCTTTGTCTGGTACATCGTCATCGCTTCCTTGCCGCCATCCAAAAAACTCACGACGGAACGGGTGGGAATCGGGTCGCCGGTGATCGGATCGGCCGAGTCACCCAGGTAGATTACGGTGCTCTCTTTCTCATCCCACTTACCACGTGCAACGAACAGGCCGGTCGACATGTTGTCGGTCCACGTGGTCCAGTAGGTCTGCGTTTGATTGTCGTAACCCGTGCGGCTAAAGCCGTGAAAGGGGGCGCCCATCACCTCGCCGGTCCAGGTCTCTTCCAGTACCCGGCCGCCCATAGACATTGCGCGCACGACTTTCATTTGCGACACCATCGGCTCCGTGTCTGGCGCATTCCAGCTCTGCATCAGCGCATCATAATGACCGGCGCTGTCGGCCAGCTGTTTGTGCGCAGCGCCTGGTGTGGCGTTCGCCTGCATCGCCATCATCATGGCTTGTTCCTGCTCACTCATTTCGGCGGCGCCTTCGTGATGGCCCGCGCGCGCAGTCACGCACATGACAAGGCACAAAATTGGCAAGAGTCGTTGTCGGTTCATGGTGGTCTCCCCTAATTCAAATCAAACGATGGTCCGTTCGCCAAGCAACACATGGCTGCAACAAGGACGGCGGATTGACCATGAGCACACTACGCCAAAATGACCGGCCGGATACGGATATCCGCTACTGGACTGAGTCAGCCAAGGCGGCTCGCGTGATTGGCATTGCAACGCGTACTGATCCTAAGCGAGTGGCGGAAGAAACATCGCGACGGCTTTGTCGACGAACAAGCTCCTGAGTTTGTCGCGAAAGTCCAACGCCGCCCGCTTGCCAATCACCTCAACCGTGCGCAAGCGCATGCGACCGAGCGTGATCTGATTGTTGATCAGTAACTTGTATTCACGCGGTGTGATGTCGCCGTCGGCGAGCAGCGTGGTCCAGCGTTTAAGGCGCTCTTCCGAGTTGGCAACGTGGGCGAGGAGTATTTCCTTTGCCTCACGTTTGCCCTGACGCAAGGTAGACCCCAACAGGGTCGTGGCGTCTTTCTTGATAGCGGTCAGGTAATCGTCAAACTTCGACACGGCAAAGTCTCCTTACTTATTCTGTGCGCTTGAGGTGTTCGCACGCGGTCAACTCGCGCTTGTTGGCTTCCAGGCAAATGATCAAGTCAAAGCCCTCCGCGATGGTGATCCGCAGTTCGCGCGAAAAAATTTGCGCCAGCGGGCCTTCTTGTTGCCACAGCAACAACCAACCGCTAATCATGCTCTCTTCATCGCCGATCAGGTCGCGCCAGTTTTTGGCCGCCTCATTATTGTACTGAATACCGTTCGCGTATTCGTACGCCGCGCTCAGTGACACCCGCAGGGCATTGACCGAGTTCAGCGCGGTTTCATATTGCTCAACTTCAGATCGGTCAAGCAAGGCCAGCGTCTGCGCTTTGAGCGACGTGGCGTTTTCGTAGGCACGCTGATCGTAGCCGGGCAGATGAACGCAGGCTGTACACCATACGACCAGGGCCACAAGCAGCAGCGCGCGAAATCGATCAATCCTGTTCAGAAAAAACACACCGCCTCCTTCGCGTGAATGCTTCGGGCAGCAAGAATATTGCCAACTTGTCTATCAATATAGTTCAAATATCGACAAAGTCGAAAGCGCCCCCAATTTATTGTTTGAAGTTCAGGTGAGAGATCTACCCGGGTCACAACACTACATTACTGGAGACTGGAATTACGCAAACCCTCTGGTGAATAAAAATGAAAGAACCTGTTGTTCGAGTGTACGGAAAAGACGAGTCGCTGGACCCAATCAAGCGATTTTGGTACGACGTCTATGTCACAGAAATGGGCCGTGACAAAGACAAGGCAGACCACGCCCGCGCGCAGCTTGATGATCCGCGAGCCGAGCGCGGCGAATTGATCGTCGCCTTCGAGGGGCCCGACGTTGTGGGCACCCTGATTTGCACGCCGTCGTGGACCGATGCGCTCGGCGATTACGAACAGCTCTACGCAATGCAGCGCCTCGGTGACGATTACCGCACCACCAGCGGGATCATTACCAAGCTGATGGTTGCCCCGGCGTATCGTCACTCGCTGCTGAGCCTGCGCATTTCGTGCGAACTCTATCGCCACGCGGTACCCCTGGGCGTGCACCACGCATTTATCGATTGCAACGATCATCTCCTGCCATTTTTCCGAAAAATCGGTTTCGTGGAATGGATTCCGCCCGTCGAGCATCCCGATTACGGCCGGGTCAACGTACTCAAACTGGACTGTCTGGATTTGGCCCGGCTTGAAGAGATGCGCTCACCCATTTATTCCGTTGCGCGGCGTATCGCGCCGACGATCACATCACCCACCGCCTCAACACCACAATACGGAGCCGCGCTATGACTGCTTTTGACGAAATCAAACAATGCTTTGACGATGCCCACGCCAAATTTGAACAAGGCCGCGCCATTTCCGCGCTCGCGGCGGGCAAGGCCTCGGCAGAGCAGTACTGCGACATTCTGCGGCAAATCTATTTTCATGCCCGCGAGAATCCGCAGATCCAGGCGCTGGCAACCGTGCGCTTTCGCGGCGACCAGCGTGCCAACGTCAAGCGCTTTTTCCAGCACGCGACATCGGAAATCGGGCACGACCAGCTGGCACTGAACGACCTCAAGGCCATGGGTCAGGACGTTGAGTTGCTGCCTGCCATGAACCCGGCGCCTGCCACCAGCGCAATTACGGCGTATGGTTTTTATCAGGCGTGGCACGGCAATCCGGTCGGCTATCTGGGGTATTTGTTTTTTCTGGAATTCATGCCGACGAAGGCGGGTCAGGGCTATGCCAACCAGCTGGCCAAGGCTGGCGTGCCCGAAGAAGCGATGTCGTTTTTGTTGGAGCACGCGCATGTTGACGTCGCCCACAATCGGTTGATGGAGAAGTACATCAATACGCTGGTAGTCGACGACAACGATCTGCAGGCCGTGTGCTATGCGGTCAAGGTAACCGGTCAGCTTTACGGCGCCATGCTGGAACAGGCGATGTTTGACTGCGGGACAGTCGAAAGTTGGGGCCGTTCCGGGGAAGAATGCGAGCGTCTTGGTCGACTCGCATCGTGAACGCAGGCTGTTGGGCCACGAGCGTTAATTGCCCTTGTTTCGGTAAGCCCCCATTGCGTTGCCGCAACACAAGGGATAGAACTCGACTGCTCGACATCAAAAGAGACGTCCGGCCATCCAGCAACCACCTGACTTGGGAACCAGGTGTCGGCCTGGCCGAAAAAACGTCGCTGTGTTCCGTGCGACTGCCAATCGCTGGACGACGCGGGTCACTTTCGACAATAGAACTGTGCATGGGAATATTTCATGAATTGGTTGGCTCTGGTCACATTGGCACTCCTGATTGGCTTCGGGTGGCTTGCACTGTGGCGCGCGCTCGACCGTAAATTCGACCGCGAAGCATGGAATGCGTTGGTTGAACTGGCCCGGCCCGCGGGTGGCCGGTTCGACCCCGCGTCAATCGCTTCGCTGCCGGAACCCGCACAGCGGTACTTCCTCTACAC
>CAYGSQ010000081.1:0-5980 GCA_964352435.1 uncultured Gammaproteobacteria bacterium
CGATCAAAGACTACGACTATGCTGCGATGACCGTCGTCGGAGCCATCTCCGATCGTTCTATCGCGCAGCTCGAAGATTTGTTCGGTCATCTGCCGGGCAAATTCCTCAAAACGGATATTGGCACGGCCGAATGTCTCAAATACGCATGCAACGCGTTCCACGCTGTGAAAGTTACCTTTGCCAATGAAATCGGCCGCGTCACCCAGTCGGTGGGCGTCGATTCCCGCAAAGTGATGGAATTGGTGTGTGAAGATCATTCGCTCAATATTTCCAAGGCCTATCTGCGCCCTGGCTTTGCATTTGGTGGTTCATGTTTGCCCAAGGATTTGCGTGCGCTGCTGTACGTCGCGCGCAGCCGTGATGTGGATCTGCCGATGATGGCGGGTCTGATTCCAAGCAACAGCGAACATGTCGAGCACGCGCTGACCACGATCCTTGGACGCGGCACGCGCAAAGTCGGTTTCCTCGGTCTTAGTTTCAAAAGCGGCACGGACGATCTGCGCGAAAGCCCGCTGATGACGCTGGCCGAGCAGCTCATCGGTAAAGGTATGGATCTAAAGATTTATGATCCGGAAGTGAACGTGGCGCGTCTGATCGGTGCCAACCGGGCGTATCTCGAAGAGTCGATTCCGCACGTGTCATCGTTGATGTGTGACAGCGCCAAAGACGTGATCGATCATGCCGACATTGTTGTGGTCGGATTGAGCGACGCGGAGATCATTGACGAATTGCACGCACACAACGCCGAACGTCACTTTATCCTGGACCTGGTGAGTATGCGTGATGCTGACCAGCTCAAAGGCGAATATCGGGGCGTGTGCTGGTGACACGCCCGCGGCTCCTTTTTATCTCACCGCGGTTCCTGTTCCCCATTGATTCGGGGGGCAAGATTCGGACCACGGGCATCCTGCGCGAGATGAAAGGGGGACGCTACGATATTACGTTGCTCTCACCGACGCCCGATGATGAGGGCAATTACGACGATGAGCTGGCCACGGTAGCGGATCGTTGGGCGTTCTGGGAGCCGGTGCGGGGCATGCAACGTTCACTGCGCCGTATGGCTCATCTGTTGCACCGCCTGCCGCTACCCGTTGCGACGGATATGTCAGCGGCGGGCAGTGAGCTGGTCGCGCGTCAGCTGCCACAACATGACGTGGCCATTTTCGATTTTATCCATTCGGCAGTGCTGGCACCGCCGCGTATTGATACGCCGAGCGTCATGTTTACGCACAATGTTGAGGCGACAATTTTCGAGCGCCACTCCAAGGTCAATACCAATCCATTTATGCGTCGATTGTGGGCCCATCAGTGGCGCAAGATGTCGCGTTTCGAAGGGGCAGCCTTGCGCCGTTTCGATCGCGTCGTTGCGGTGTCGGAAGTCGACAAACAGGGTTTTGCCGATCAGTTCAACGTACGCGACGTGGATACGATCCCAACCGGGGTCGACCTCAATTTTTTCCCCTATGAGCGCAAGGCGGAGCCCGGGCGAGTTGTCTTTACCGGCTCCATGGACTGGTTGGCCAACCAGGACGGAATTGCGTTTTTTCTGGACGAGGTGTGGCCCTTGATCGCGCACGAGCGCGACGACGCGTCGATGTGCGTTGTGGGACGCGCGCCGCCGGAACGGCTTGTCGCGCGCGCAAAAAACGTCAAGGGTTGGGAGTTCAGCGGCTTTGTTGACGATGTGCGGCCCTATATTCATCGCGCCAGCGCCTACGTAATTCCGTTGCGTGTGGGTGGCGGGACCCGCCTTAAGGTGTTTGAGGCCATGGCCAGCGGCTGCCCCGTGATTTCGACCGCCATCGGTGTAGAAGGTCTTGGCTTGACGGATGGCGTACACTATCTTAACGCGGAGTCGAAAGAGGAATTCGCGGCAGCCACGCGCACGGTCCTTGGCGACCCTGTGCTGGCGGAACGGCTGGCGCGTCAGGCGCGACAGTACGTTGAAGAAAACGCGTCCAATGCAATTGTGGCCCGTCGGTTTGAATCCATTTGCGACGCGGCCATCAAGACAGGTTAGATCGTCATGCGTGACCTACTGATCATATTTTTGGTTGTTGGTTCCCTCCCAATAATCCTGATGCGCCCCTGGGTGGGCATCATCATGTGGTGCTGGATCGGTTTCATGAGTCCGCATCGGCTGACGTGGGGCATTGCCTACGACTTTCCGTTTGCCCAGGTTATTGGCCTTGTGACGATCGCGGCCATCGTAATCTCCAAGGAAAAGAAGCATATCGATTTTACGCCGTTGATCATGGTGTGGATTGCGTGGATTTTCTGGATGAATCTGACGACGTACTTTGCCATCGATCCGGCGACCACGGTCAAGGATTACGATCGCATGATGAAGAGCATGCTGTTCGCGTTCTTTACGATTCTTCTGATTAACGACGAGCAGCGCGTGCGTGCACTGGTCTGGATCACGGCGCTCTCGCTTGGTTTTTTCGGCGTCAAGGGTGGCTTGTTTTCCATCACAACGGGCGGTAACTACCTGGTCTGGGGTCCGCCCGGCAGCTTTATCGAAGGCAACAACGAGCTTGGCCTTGCGCTGGTGATGACCATCCCGTGCATGTACTACCTGTTCCAGCAGGAAAAGAACAAATGGGTCGGACGGGGCATGCTTGTGATGGCCGGTTTCTCGACCCTGGCAGTGCTGACGACTCATTCGCGTGGTGCGTTTCTCGCGCTAGGGGCCATGGGCGTGTTCCTGTGGTTCAAGAGTCGCCACAAACTCATGACCGGCGCCGTTCTGATCGTGGCTGTGCCCGTCTTGCTTGGGTTCATGCCGGATGCCTGGTTTGAAAGAATGGAGTCCATTCGTACCTATCAAAGTGACGGGTCGGCCATGGGGCGCATCAATGCCTGGACGTTTGCCTACAACCTGGCGTTGGATCACCCGCTTTTGGGTGGCGGCTTTGGGACTTTCACCAAAAGCCTTTTCATGATGTATGCGCCGAACCCCACGGACCATCATGACGCGCACAGTATCTATTTTGAAGTGCTGGGTGAGCATGGTTTTGCCGGCTTGGCCCTGTTCCTTGCACTGGGCAGTCTCGCAATTCTGACGGCCGGTAGCACGGTGCGGCTGTGCAAGTCGGTGCCACAGCTCACCTGGATTGCCGATCTGAATCGCCTGGTGCAGGTGTCGCTGATTGGTTATGCCGTCGGTGGCGCGTTTCTGGGTCTGGCCTACTTCGATTTGTATTATCACTTCATTGCGATTGTGGTGGCTACCCGGCAGCTCGCCCACAAGCGCGTCAAGCAGATGGCGGCCGGCACCTGGCCTGAGAACAAGGCTCTGAACGCCGACGAAAGTGCGGCGCTGCCAACGATTGGTCCGCAGCGTGTGGGTGATCGCTTCCCGTCGGCGACGCGCGCCGAAGCTTCTTCACGGCGCTAACAACATGCGTACCAAATTCGTTGTACTGACTTATCACCGAGTCAGGCCGCAGACCGATCCATTGTCACCCGACATGTGTGACGTGCCGCGCTTTGAGTCGCAGCTTGCCACGATGTCGAGGTGGTTCAACGTCATGCCATTGGGTGAGGCGGTGCGTCGCAGTCAACGTGGCGATCTGCCGCCGCGGACGGTATGCATTACCTTTGACGATGGCTATCGGGACAATGTGGACATCGCATTGCCGATGCTGCAAAAGTACGGGTTACACGCCACGTTCTTTATCGCAACGGGCTATTTGGGTGACGGCATCATGTGGAACGATCAGGTGATCGAGACGGTGCGGCGCCGCGCGCCGGGCGACTGGGATCTGTCGGAGTTTGGTCTGGGTGAGCGACAGATCAGCGACGTTGCAAGTCGACGTCTGGTGATGCACGAACTGATCAAGGCCTTGAAGCATCAGGCACCGGCGCAGCGCCAGCAGTGGGCTGATACGCTGGCGCAGCAAATCGTCGAACCAATGGAGCGCATTATGATGACGCGTGATGAGGTGCGTACTCTTCATGACGCGGGCATGGCCATCGGTGGCCATACCGTGACGCATCCGATTCTCAGCCGCCTTGATGAGCGGGAGGTGCGTGCGGAGCTTGCCAACGGCAAGCAGGCGCTTGAAGTCCTCACGGACAGCGATGTGGATTTGTTCGCATTCCCCAATGGCAAAGCTGGAGCCGACTACGAGCGTTGCCATGCGGACCTTGCGCGGGATGTTGGCTTTGAAGCTGCGTTCACTACCATGTGGGGCCATGCCACGAATGCTTCACCCCAATTCGAGCTACCGCGTGTTGGTTTGGAGTGGGACAGTGGCTGGCGGTTTGGCGCAAGATTGTACAAGTGTTTCTATGAAGCGCAGGACCCCGCAACGATCGTCTCTGCGGCGGCTTAGTGTCCCGTTGCACTAATTCGCTGAACTATTCCGGGCCAATTTCTGCGCTGGCCACGTGGTGGCTTCTCGCCATATTCCCGGTATGCCTCGTCGCCACGTCTTGCCAGCACAGAAATTGACCGCATAATTCTTCAACCAAGTAGCAAAACAGGGCACTAGCGCCATCTCAGCTGTCACAAAATTCCTTTTTATTACAGCAACCTGACGCCGCTGCGCCCAGCAGACGTAAAAGTGTGGTCCAGGTCTTCGGTTTCAATGAAAACTTGTTATAAACTGTGGTCTTGCCGTTGATTTGCATCTGTTTGCCACCATATTTCCCTCGGGTCTGGTGCGACGTAAGCGCACGGCCTGCCCTTTGCTTGAATGGGGCGATACGTTAAATGCCCTGGAGACTACATGAACGATCAAATTTCGCCGGCGACTGATTCGCGGCTCCACCTCGATGATGTCACGCACATTGTGCGTCAGACGCTGCAGCTCGACGACAGCAAGACGCTGGGCGTTGACACGCGTTTGCTTGGCGAGATTCCCGAGTTTGATTCCATGTCTGTGGTCACCGTGTTGGTCGCGCTGGAAGAACAGTTTGGTTTTTATATCGACGATGACGATGTGTCGGCTGAAACATTTGAGACAGTTGGCACACTGCTCGATTTCGTCCAAGCCAAGCTAGTGGATGGCTAACGACGGCCGCGTCGATTTCGACCCGTATTTTATCGACGGGTCGCGTGGACGGCTCTTTACAATTTGCTACCGTGCGTCGATCGACGTGCGGCCTCAGGCGGTCATTGTTGTGCCGCCCTTTGCAGAAGAAATGAACAAAGCGCGTCGCCAGACTGCGCTTGCCGCACGTGCATTGGCGGGTGCGGGCGTGACGACCTTTGTCACTGACGTGCACGGTACCGGTGACAGCGACGGCCATTTTGGTGAAGCGAGTGTCGGGTGCTGGCGTGACGACCTGGCCGCGCTGCTGGCGCACGTTCGCCAACAGGGTTTCGAACGCATTAGTTTTCTTGCCGTGCGCAGCGGTGCACTGCTCGCCCGTGATTTTCTTGGTCACCATTCTTTTGTCCCGGCATCGACGGTGTTGTGGCAGCCCGTTGCCAATGGCAAAACCATGATTAGCCAGTTCCTGCGTCTGAAAGCGGCTGCCAGTCTTGTCAGCGGCGGGGAGGGTGCCAGTGTGCGCGAGTTGCGCGAGCAGATTGCCCAGGGTCAATCCGTTGAGATTGCCGGCTACGAACTGGCACCTGCCCTGGTCAACGAATTTGACGGACTGATGCTGCGCGATCTGCCGGCATGCGGCACGCTGCACTGGGTGAATATTGGACGGACGGACGATCCGCCGTCGCCGGCGAACAAAGCGGTCCTCGATCACCTGGCAGAGCGTGAATTTGCCGTTCAATTTCAAAGCGTGGACGGCGAACCGTTTTGGTCAACGGCGGAGATTGCCCTCGCACCGATGGCCATCGATGCGACGGTTGCAGCGTTCACATCATGACGACTCAGGCGCTTACCTTTCAATGTGACGGCGACACGCTCGTGGGTCTCTTGCACGGCGCGAATCAGCAGGCCAGACGCGCGGCGCTGATCGTCGTGGGCGCTCCGCAGTACAGCGATGGGAGTCATCGACAGTTTTTGAC
>CAYGSQ010000081.1:5990-9144 GCA_964352435.1 uncultured Gammaproteobacteria bacterium
GTCTGGCGCAGGCCGGCGTACCGACACTGCGTTTTGATTATCGCGGCATGGGTGACAGCGACGGTGAGTTGCGTGGATTCGAACATGTGGATGACGACATTCGTGCAGCGATCGACACGCTGTGCGCACGTGCGCCCGAGGTGCGTGAAGTGGTGTTGATTGGATTGTGTGATGCGGCGTCCGCTGCGCTAATGTACGCGCCGCTCGACCCACGTGTCACGCATATGGTCATCATGAATCCGTGGGTGCGATCCGAACAGTCGCACGCGCGTGCAACGGTCAAGCACTATTACCTGCAACGTATTTTCTCGGGTGAAATGTGGCGTAAAGTCTTCGGTGGTGGTTTCGATTTTCGCGGTTCGCTCCGCTCGTTGATTGATACGTTAGCCCAACTGCGTTCTGGCAAGGAAGTTGCTGTCGCCACACGACCTTTTCGCGAACGTATGCTTGACGGTGCACAGAAATTTGACGGGCAGCTGTTGTTCATCGCCAGCGGTGACGACATGACGGCGGCTGAGTTTAAAGATCACGTAAGCGTGACACCTCAATGGCAGGACGTCCTTGCACGTGATGGCGCGACGACCTGCCACATGCCGGCGGCGAATCACACGTTTGCATGTGATGCGTGGCGTACCGAGGTCAACCATCACATAATCCAGTGGCTGTCGCGCAGCAAATAGTAGTCGTTACGCCCGCAGGTTTTACTTAAGCCTGACGTCTTTCTTTAACGGGCCCGGTTTTCACAAATTGTTGCTTTTGCACCTGCTTTCTGTGAGTCGAATCACAGCCGCTTGCACGCAGGTTATTGATACTTCCCAACACTGAAAATGGCAAACCGGTCGAAAGGCCGGGTCGCAAAGCTTCCGGTCTAAGGGACGTGTCCTACGATAGCGGGGTTACCAGATCATGCGAAATGATGGGCGGCGCGTCGCGCCGAATCCGTCCATGCATAGCCTGCTAATCTTCTTACCCGCTTATTCCATTGACGCCTTGCGATGCCTTTTAGGTTCCGCGCTCGTTACTGAGCGCCCGCCGGCTATTTAGCAACAGGTGTTGTATGGAATTTCACTCCCGCCACGCTCTCAGTGTTGTACTGATCGTTTCGTTATTGGTGCTCTTCGCACCGCGCACGTTTGCCGCATCCAGCTGGGTAGAACGTTCGACTGCGTCGGGCGTGGTCTTCGCGACGCGCTTTGATTCTGAAAACGAGGTAAGCGATTGGGTGCTTCCTGACGGCACCTATAACAATGCTGCGGACAACGTAAGCTGGGACACCAATTTGAAACGCTCCGGTGGCGGCGCAATGCGTTTTGCGATGCTCAAGGAGGACAGCACACAGCATGGTAATTGGCATCATTACCTGAAACCCGACCAAAGCACGTTTGGTGCGGGCGAAGAATTCTACATCCAGTTTACGCAGTACTTCCCGGCATACATGATTGAGCACCTGTGGGAAGGTTCGCAGTCGGGTGGCGTGTCCGACGGTTTCAAACAAATGATTACCTCGTCATTTCCTTCATCAAATACGCCCTATGAGGTGGTGATAACCAACACCCGTCAGTACGGATACCCGCAGGTTTACCATCAGGATGGCGTTTCGACTGCCGAGGGCCTCGATGAGTTTATTGCCACGGCCTGTTCGGGGACCGACTTTGTGCACCAGCCTGAAGTGGATAACGGTCCGACGCCACTCACTGGCAATAACCCCGACACAGGGGCGCCGTGGACGTCGTGTGAGCAGGATCGCGCGCGCTATGGAGGCCTGTACTCGTATCGTCAGGCCGGCGGCGCCGAGCGGCCGGACCCGCTGACCGGCGCGCAGGTATATCCCAAAGATGGCTGGATGACGTTTCTTCAGCGCGTCAGGATTTCGCCAAGCGGCATGACGGCGAGTGACAACACAATAGAGTTGTGGGTGGCCAGGGAGGGTGAGGACTACACCAAAATTATCAGCAACTCGAATGTCCGGTTTGGCGGCGGTGGTGAATTTGAAGCGTTTTGGCTGCTGCCATACCGCAGCAACGGCACGGCAAATGCGTCCCGTGAAGATACTTACACCGTGTACGACGAAGTCATTGTGTCGACGCAGTTCATCCCTGCACCGGCGGTCAGCGGCACTGGTGGTACGCTGCCGACTGTGAGACTGAGTGCCAGCACGACGTCGGTTCTTAGTGGTGGTTCGGCGGTTGTCACCTGGTCCGCAGCCGACGCGGATTCTTGCACCAGAGCAGGGGACTGGAGCGGTGCGGTTGCGCTATCGGGCTCGGTCTCCGTTGGTCCTCTATTTGATGACAGCGTTTTTGTTCTGACGTGTAGCAATGAGAACGGCAGTACCTCGGAATCGGTGTCCGTATTGCTGAGCTCGCCAGGCGAATCTTACGGCATCGCGTACAGCTCAGACGCCGGTCACAGTGACCAGTTTGAGCTGGATGGCGCAACGATTAACGGGCAGCTTTTGGCGTTCGTCGATCCCGATAGCGGCATCAATCAGGTGCGCTTTTACGTCGACGATAGCGCGGGCTCCGGCGCACCATTCAATACAGAGAACGTCGCACCGTATGACTTTGGTGGTCCCAACGGTGTGGATACAAATACTCTCAGCGATGGCGTGCACACGCTGACCGCGCAGCTGGATTTAAGCGACGGTTCAGTCGAGTCCGTGACCGTGGCTTTCAGCGTCTCAAACGACGCGACGACGCCCGCACCAACGATTGATCTGCAGGCACTTCCGGCGAACGTCGCGTATAGCGGATTTGCCACGCTTCAATGGAGCACGACCGATGCAACGAGTTGCAGTGCGAGCGGTAGTTGGTCTGGTAATGTGGCGCTGTCTGGCAGCACGGCCGTTGGCCCGCTGACGCAGGATGCGACGTTCATCGTTGCGTGCGTCGGTGCAGGTGGCTCGGCGACCGCGTCCGTTACGGTGCTGGTGGACGGCGCGCCCGCCCCATCATTGAATCTTTCTGCATCGCCCACAAGTATCGCCTATGGCGGTTCCACGAACATTACCTGGAACTCAACGGATGCGTCGTCGTGCGCGGCAAGCGGCGCATGGAGCGGCGTGCGTGCGGTTGATGGTTTTGAATCCATTGGGCCGCTCACCGAGACGTCAACGTTCACGCTGATTTGTACCGGACCGGGCGGGAGCGAGAGT
>CAYGSQ010000081.1:9154-10570 GCA_964352435.1 uncultured Gammaproteobacteria bacterium
ACGGTATCCGTCGCCGATGCCGGTGCACCGACGGTAACGCTGATTGCAACACCGGAGCAGGTCGCCTTTAACGGTGCCGTTACGCTCACCTGGGCCGCCGTTGGCGCGTCCTGGTGTACTGCCTCTGGCGACTGGGCGGGGCTGAGGCCGGCGGCCGCATCGCTTACTGTCGGACCATTGACGAGTAACAAGACGTATAGTCTGACGTGCTCGGGCGCTGGTGGCAGCACCACCAAAAGTGTTGATGTCACGGTGGGCTCCGCGGCGGCACCGACGTTGACGATCAGTGCGACGCCATCGTCCATTGACTATGCGCAGGCCTCGACATTGACCTGGAGCACCACCAACGCATCCAGCTGTACGGCGAGCGGAGGCTGGAGCGGCGCCCAGACCACGGCTGGCAGCGCCTCGACAGGTCCGCTCAGCGGCAACACCAGTTTTACGCTGACCTGCACGGGGACCGGCGGCAGCGTGACCGAGTCGGTGAGTGTCGCGGTCGGCGCAGCCCCGCTGCCGGCTATTACTTTTGCCAGCTCGACAACGAACGTCGATTTTGACGGCAGCGCAACGCTGAGCTGGTCCACCCTCGATGCGGTCAGTTGCGTTGCGTCGGGTGGTTGGAGCGGCTCGTTGGGCGTCAGCGGTTCGCGTACCGTGGGTCCGCTGCAAAGTGATACGGATTTTGTTTTGACCTGCAACGGTCCCGGCGGCAGCCGCAGCGAGTCGGTGACGATCAACGTCAATGACCCTGCACCGACCGTGACGCTTAATGTATCGCCGAACGCGGTGGCGCAGGGTGGCAGTACTACGCTTACCTGGAGCAGCACCGACGCGCAAAATTGCAACGCCACTGGTGGTTGGAGTGGTGCGCAAGCCACGAGCGGGTCGACGACCATCAGCGCACTGACCGCCGCTACCAGTTTCACGTTGACGTGCACCGGGTCCGGCGGCACGGCCAGCGCCACGCGCAGCGTTACCGTCGCTGACGCCGGAGATCCGGTGCTAAGCCTGTCCGCGTCGGCGACCACTGTCGCGTCGGGGGGCTCCACCCAATTGAGCTGGACGACTGATAGCGTCACGTCGTGTACGGCGTCGGGAGCATGGAGCGGATCGCGTGCGGTAAACGGCGTGGAAACCGTTGGCCCACTTTCCGCCGACAGCACGTTCACATTAACCTGCACAGGCGCCGGCGGCACCGTTTCGCAGTCGGTAGATATTACGATTGAGACGCCAGCACCGACGGTGAGCTTGAGCGCCAGCGTGAGCAATGTCAGCTATCAAGGTAGCGTTACGCTTTCGTGGTCGACGACGGACGTCACCGCGTGCGCAGCATTCGGTGGCTGGTCTGGTGCGCTCGCCGCAAGCGGCACGTTGACCGTAAACGACCTGATCGGTGACACGAATTTTGCCCTGACG
>CAYGSQ010000082.1:0-9369 GCA_964352435.1 uncultured Gammaproteobacteria bacterium
TTGTCATAGCTGTCCGGCACCGAGCTGGAACCACCGGTGGCCTGCAGCCCCGCGACTTTTGCCACGGCGCCGATCAGGCCGCGCACGTTGTCGGCCAAAAATCCGGTGTCGCGATGACGAAACGGTGCCGAGTCGCCGGCCAGTGCATGGTTGTAATACGCCGGGGCGGGCACACCCGGGTCGACCTCAAACTGGCCAAATTCCAGATCCAGCTCTTCCGCCAACAGGGCCGCCTGCATCGATCGAGCGCCCTGACCAAAGTCGGTGTGGGGTGCAACCAGCGTCACGCCGTTTGGCCCAATTTTGACCCACCGATTGAACGCCGTTTCACCTTCAGCCAAATCCACGTCCAAAGGATTGTCGTGCGGCTTGCGCACGAGGTAGTAGCCAAACGCAACACCGCCTACCACCGCGGCGGACCCCACCAAAAATGTCCGACGCGCAATGGTTCGAAGCCGACCCACGCTACACCTCACTCATTTTTTTGGCGGCGGCCTTAACGGCGGACCGAATTCGCGGATAGGTGCCGCACCGACAAAGATTGCCGTTCATCACCTGGTCGATTTGCTCATCGGTGGGGTTGGGGGTCTGGGCGAGCATCGATGCCGCCTGCATGATCTGCCCGGACTGGCAGTACCCACACTGGGCAACCTGTTCATCGATCCAGGCTTGTTGCACGGGGTGCGGTGACGCCGGCGTACCCAGGCCTTCGATCGTTGTGATCTCGGCGCCTTGAAGCGCCGACACGGGCAGCTGACACGAGCGCAGCGCCTGCCCGTTGAACAGGACGGTGCACGCACCGCACTGGGCAATGCCGCAGCCATACTTGGTGCCGGTCAGACCCAGCTCGTCACGCAACGCCCACAGCAACGGCATACCGGCCGGCACCTCAACGGTGACCGTGCGGCCGTTCAATACAAATGTCGTCATCGACTTAAACCTTGTGTAAAAGTTTGCGGCCGGCGTTTAGAACACCAGATTTAGCATAACTAGTGACACAACCAGAAAAATCAAGGTCATAAAGCCGCCGGCACGCAGAAAATCCGCGACGCGGTAGTTGCCCGGACCCATGATCAGAGCATTGACCTGGTGCGTCGGAATCAGGAAGGAGTTGGACGTTGAAATGGCGACCGTTAGCGCAAACATCGCCGGATCGGCGCCCGCCGCGAGCGCCAGATTAATCGCGATGGGCACCAGCAATACGGTGGCCCCCACATTCGACATCACCAGCGAAAACGCCGTCGCCAGTACCGCGACCAGCACCTGCAGGACCCAGGCCGGCACGGTGCCCAGTGCGCCGACAATAACCTGAGCGATAAAACTGGCCGTGCCTGACACCTCGACCGCATGGCCGAGCGGCAGCAAACCTGCAAGCAGGAACACGGTCTTCCAACTGACCGCATCGTAAGCCTCATCCATTGTCAGAATGCCGGACATGATCATGCCCATCGCCCCGGTCATCAGCGCGACCGGTAGCAGGACGTCGGTAAAAATGACCAGCGTCAGCGCCAGGGCAAAAAAGAACAGCGCAACCGCGACTTTGTAGGGCTTCTTTTCTACCCGCGGATAGTCGATGGTCACGACAACAAAGTCGCGATCGCTCTCAAGCCGCCCAAGCTGCTCCCAGCGCGTGTGGCACACCAGGGTATCGCCGGCCTCCAGCGGTACGTCCTGTAATTTGGTCGTGATGCTCTCGCCGTGACGGTAAATAGACAGCAAGGACAAGCCGTAGGTCATCCGCAGTCGCAGCTCACGCACCGTATTGCCCACAAGCTTGGAGTCAGGCGGAATAATAAGCTCGCCAACGCCTGCGATCGAGCGTGCCAGAAGGTGACGAAATTCCTTTAGCTTGGGCCGCATAACGAGACCACCCACCGCAAGAAAGTGGCGCAGCTCATTGGGCTGGGCGATCACGGCCAGGGTTGCCGGAGCCGCAATGGCCGCCTCGATGGGCGGACAGACCAGTACTTTTCCGGCGTAGCGCGACGCGACGATACGCACTTCAAATTCGCGCTGAACGGTCTTGATGTCGCGCCCGACAAGTGGGCTGCCCACCGGCACTTCCACCTCACGCACGGCCGCATCCATCCCGTGCACGCGGCGCAAATAGCGAATTGTGCCGTGACCCCGCTGGGCGCGACCTTCGTCGTCAGCGCGCAGCAGCTGCTTGCGAAACAGGAGAAAGTACAGCAGACCGGAGGCGACCAGTGCCAGACCAACCGGCGCGACGGAAAACAGGCCAAAAGGCTCCATCAGCTGGTCCTTTGGCAGCGACTCGTTGGCGTGCGCCAGCAGGTCGTTGAGCATGATCAGTGGGCTGGACGCCACCATGGTGATGGTGCCGCCTAAAATGGCGCAAAACCCCATCGGCATAACGAGCCGCGACATGGACAGACCCGTACGCGACGCAATCCGGGCGACAACCGGCAGAAACAGCGCGGTCGCGCCGACGTTCTGCATAAAAGAGGAGATGAGCGCAACGGATGTAGACACCAGAGCCATGATGCGGCCCTCAGTCCGGCCGCCGATGCGCATGATGCCGAGCGCGACCGATTCCATGGCCCCGGTCTTGTCGAGACCGGCCCCCAGAATCATAACCGCGATAATCGACACCACCGCGTTACTGGATAACCCGGAAAACAAGATTTCGGGTGGCAGCAAGCCTTCGAGGCCCGGCACATAAATGAGCAGGCCCAGAATCGTCATGATCAACAGCGCCGCGACGTCGACGCGCAGCATTTCAGTCACGAACAGGAACACGGCGAAGACCACCAGGGCCATCACCAGGCCCATCTCGATAGTCAGTGCGTTGAGCAGCTCCATGCGGATTCCGAAAGTGCGGTGCGGGTCGTTTCCATCACACCACCCCGGTGCCACGAACGCAAGCGCAGCACCGGCCCGGTTCAGGCATCGGCCGGACTCACTTTACCACCCAGTGCGCTCGATTGATTAACCAGAAAGCGGCTGACTTTCGACGCCGCCATCGGCCGACCGAGCAGATAGCCCTGTACGGCATGGCAACCCAGCTGACGCAGCGTGTCCAACTGTGCTGGTCGCTCGGCACCTTCGGCCACGACGCGCAGGCCCAGGTTGCCAGCGAGCGCAATGATGGCCTTGATGAGAGTCGGATCCGCATCCGGCCGCCCGAGTGGCTCAACAAAACTTTGGTCAATCTTGATCGAATCGATGGGCAGCGATTGCAGACGACTGAGCGACGAATAGCCGGTGCCAAAGTCATCCAGCATTATCTTGACGCCCATGCTGCGCAGTCTCTCGAGCACGCTTTGGTCAATACTCTTGCAGTCAAGCAGCGTGCCCTCGGTCAGCTCCAGACGCAGCTGTTCGGGCGAAATTGAGTACCCACGCATAACATTGGCCAGAGTCGTCACGAAGTCGGCATGCACGAACTGGCTTTGCGAAATATTGACACATACTTTTACATCAGCCGCACCCTCATTTTCGTTGCGCCACAGGTTGATGTCGCGTGCCACGCGCTGCAAAACCCAGTCGCCGACGTCGCCAAACAAGCCGGTTTTTTCAAGGATAGCGAAGAAACGTTCAGGCTCGAGCAATCCTTCACGCGGATGGTGCCAGCGCAGCAGCGCCTCGACGCTTTCAACCGCACCGGTCGCCAGATCGAACATGGGCTGATAGTAGAGCGACAGCTCTTCACGACCGAGCGCACTGCGCAGATCGTTTTGAAGGCGCAGATCGTTGACCGCGCGGCCACGCATTTCGTTGCCAAACACCTGCGCGCGCCCACCACCACGTTGTTTGGCGTGGTACATCGCAATGTCCGCGTCGCGCAGAAAATCGGCGGCCGTCTCATGATCAGGACGGGCCTCGGCGATACCAATGCTCACGTTGGCGTAGACCGAGTGACCGTGGATTCTGAACGGTGTCTTGAGACTGTCGAGAATCCGCTGCGCAAGCGACTGCGCGTCGCGCAGCGTGGTCATGTTTTCACTTAAAATCGCGAATTCGTCGCCGCTAAGACGAGCCACTATGTCACCGGGGCGCACGGTGGTGCGCAGTCGCTGTGCCAACGCTGCCAACAATTTGTCGCCCGCCAGATGACCGAGCGTATCGTTCACCCACTTGAATCGATCTACGTCGATGAACATGACCGCCGCCAGATCGCGGGCGTCGCGTCCGGCGCGCTGAACGCACGCGTCAAGGTGACGCATCAACAATCCGCGGTTGGGCAAGCCCGTCAATGAATCGTGAAACGCATTGTGAGCAAGCTGTTGCTCTACCCGCGCGCGCTCGATGACAGAACCCACGACGTCGAGCACCGACTCGATCATCGGCGCATCGGCCATTCCAAATTGCCAACCATCATCAGAACCGTCGACGCCGTTCGCAAACAGAACGCCAAGCCGCGATACGCGGTTATAGCACCAAACAAAATGGCGGGCCCCTGTCAGCTCACGTACCTCACCGATCAAAGACAGGTCGGTATCGAAGCGGTCACTGTAAACGAAGCCATCAAGAATACCGGGACGTGCCAGCACTGGCCCGTCCGGTGCCACGAAACCCTGTGCCTGGATACATACGAAACCCTCGCCCTGTTCTGCCTTGCGAAAGATGGCGGCGCGCCGGACGCCGAGCGTCGCGCTGGCCACGTCGATGAAGGTCGAAGCCAGCGCTTCACCGCCAAGCTTGAGATAGTCCAGACGATACAGCTTGCGAATGAGCTGTGTTGTGACTTTGGCGCGACGCACGTCGCCCAACGCGCTACGAAAGCGATGCTTCATATCCTTGAGCTGCGCGTCCATCTCCTTGCAGCGAGCCTCATAGTAACCGTCGGTCTTATCGTTGTTCATGCTGTTTTTCCTCAACGTGATCACGTGGCAGATCGTCTCAACGTGATGCGTTTGACTTATTTTTTATACGCGAGCTTTGCTTATTCAAACTAGCACTTCGTTGCGTCTAAATGTGGCCAATGCGACGATAGTCCAGCGGTCAGTGCTACAATATTTTTTTGCCTTTTACTTAACTAATGTGACGACCACGCCCATCATCTATGAGGTCAACCTGAGCATCGCGCGACGCCGCTTGGGCGAGTTCGATGCGTGGCTGCTGGAACACGTCGAACAGATGCTGGATCTACCCGGTTTTACGG
Source organism: uncultured Gammaproteobacteria bacterium (assembly GCA_964352435.1). Lineage (GTDB taxonomy): Bacteria > Pseudomonadota > Gammaproteobacteria > Steroidobacterales > JBCCMA01 > JBCCMA01. Next base: position 5,126 of record CAYGSQ010000082.1, read on the forward strand.
GCGCGACCACGTACGATATTGACGGCCCCGACGACGCGACGGCTGTGCGCAGCGTGCACTACACGCTGCGCGACCAGGCCGCACTCGATCGCTACTTCGACGAGCACGCAGAGCGTATGCGAGCGGATGGCGTCAGTCGCTTTGGTCGGGACATGGGCGCGACGAGGCGCGTGCTCGCCAGCCACCAGCGACGCGACGGCGCCCGCTGCGGCAACTGCGGCATAGCGCTTGCCGGGCAATACTGCGCTGACTGTGGACAGCGTCATCGCACGCGCATGATTAGCCTGTGGGAAATGCTGCGCGATGTGTTTGAGGATGCCTTCTCCTGGGACTCGCGCCTGTGGCGCAGCGTACGCCCGCTGCTGCTCGCCCCAGGCAAACTCACGCGCGAGTACCTCGGTGGCAGGCGCATGTATTACACACCACCGCTGCGCATGTACCTGGTCCTGAGCATTACTTTTTTCCTGCTGTCATCGCTGCCGTTTTTCAAAAACTTTGACGCCGGCACGTATCTGAATTTCGACGGCAGCGATGACCTGAGCCTGACAATCACCAATGGCGACGACCCTCCCAGTGATAACGATGAGCCGGATGAAGACACCGACCCAAGCGAGATATGCGATATGGAGGATGCCAAATTCCATTTCCCCGGCGTCAGCGAGGCGTTGGTGCGCGACAAGGTAGAAAGAGCCTGCTACGCGTCCATGACGCCGGAGGGGCGCAGAGGGTTCCTCAACACATTCAACGATCTGCTACCCAAACTCCTGATTGTCATGCTGCCATTCACCGCACTCGCGGGAAAGATGATCTACCCGCGATCGCGCCGCTATTACGTTGAACATTTGCTTTTTTATACACACTTTCATTCGTTCATCTTTTTGTTGCTCATCCTGTTGATGGGCATTTCGGCGATTGCTGCACGCTTCGAGGTGCTGACCGCGGGCGCTACGCTGCTCAAGATTGCCGTCGCCGCTTATGTTATTTACTACCTGTACCGCGCCCTGCGTAAAGTCTTTGGCCAGGGCCGCTGGGCAACCTTGTTCAAGATGCTGCTGATCTGGGTCTCGTACAACATCGGCGCCAGCTTCCTGACGCTGACCGGCATGGCGATCGCCGCACTGTCAATATGAGTCGCAAGCGCGTCATCCTGCACGCCGATATGGACGCGTTTTACGCATCAGTCGAGCAGCGCGACAATGAGGCACTGCGCGGCAAACCGGTTATCGTCGGCGGCCGCGATCGGCGCGGCGTCGTCGCCGCCGCCAGTTACGAGGTACGCAAATTTGGCGTACGCAGCGCCATGCCCGTGCGAGAAGCGCTGCGTCGCTGCCCCGACGCCATCTGTGTGCGGCCACGCTTGTCCCACTATCGCGACGTATCACGCGATGTGTTCGACGTGTTGCGCGACGTCACGCCGATCATTCAGGGCTTGTCGCTTGATGAAGCGTTTATGGATGTGAGCGACGTACTGCATATGTACGGCAGCGCGAAGAAGCTCGCACAATTAATCAAAATCCGCGTTCGCGAGCAGACCGAACTGACCGTCTCAGTTGGCGGTGGCCCGAACAAGCTGGTCGCCAAGATTGCGTCAGATCTGGACAAGCCGGACGGGCTTTGCATCGTGCCCGAGCACCGTGTGCAGGCCACACTCGATCCGCTATCCGCCGCCACCATCCCGGGCATCGGCCCCAAGACCGTCAATAAACTCAAGCGGGCGGGGATTGAGACCATTTACCAATTGCGCTCCACGCCCGTCGCGAAACTGCGGCCCATTTTTGGCCGCTATTCCGAACGCATGCTTGAGCGCGCAGCGGGCATAGACAGCCGCCCGGTCATCTCCCACTCTGATGACAAAACCATCAGCACTGAAAACACGTTTCGCGACGACATCAAATCCCACGACCAGATGCTGAGCCAAATCCGCGGCCAGGCCGAACAGGTCGCCGAGCGCATTCGCAGCAAGGGCTTCAGCGCAACCGTCGTTCGGGTCAAGATTCGCACGCCGGATTTTCACACCATTACGCGCCAGCAATCGCTGCGCCCAGCCAGTCATGACACGAAAGTCATTGGTGATGTCGCCGCGCATTTGCTCGGTGCCTGGCAGCAGTCGTCGCCCGATGCCGCAGTGCGATTACTGGGCGTAGGCGCCGGCGGGCTGATTGAGGCACAGCAGATGAATTTGTTTGCGCAGCAGGGCGACAATGTGGACAAGACCGTCGACAGCGTCCGGGAACGCTTTGGCTCAGACAGCCTCAAACGTGGCAGTCGTCTGAACGAATAGGTAATATTGTGCGCCTTGACGACGACCGGGCGCACCCCGCCCCCACGACGTCGCTATCGGTTTTTTCATGTACACGCATTTTTTCGGGCTTTCAGAAAAACCATTCTCGATCACGCCTGATCCACATTTTTTGTTTTTGTCCGAGCGCCACGCAGAGGCGCTCGCGCATCTGGTGTATGGCGTCACCGAAAGCGGCGGCTTCATTCAGCTGACGGGCGAAGTCGGCACCGGCAAGACGACATTGACCCGCAGCCTCCTGGAGCGTTTGCCCGAGTCTGTCGATCTGGCGGCCATCCTCAATCCGCGTCTGACGGTGCCCGAGTTTTTGCACGCCATCTTTGACGAGCTGAGCCTGGACAAGCCTGACAGCCATTCCACTCGCGAGCTGGTCGAAGCGCTCAATCGACATCTGCTCGACGCGCATGCACGAGGTCGAAAAACGGTTCTCCTGGTTGACGAAGCGCAAAATCTTGACAGCGAAGTCCTTGAGCAGTTGCGACTATTAACCAATCTGGAAACGGCCAAACAAAAACTTCTGCAAATCATTTTGGTCGGGCAACCTGAACTGCGTACATTGCTGGCACGCAACGACCTGCGCCAACTGGCACAACGCATCACCGGTCGCTACCACCTGGGCGCCCTCAACGCCAAAGAGACTATTGCCTATATTCGTCATCGCATGGCCGTGGCCGGCGCCAGCACGGATGTGTTTACGCCGTCGGCACTGTGGGAAGTCAATCGGATGGCCGGTGGCATTCCGCGCGTCGTCAACGTCATATGCGATCGCGCGCTGCTCGGCGCCTACAGCGAAGAGTCACACAAAGTCACGCGCACGATCGTGCAGCGCGCGGCGCGGGAAGTCAGCGGTGAGTCTTCGCCCCAAGGGGCAGGCGGCCATCCCGCCCGACGCTACGCCCTAATTGCGGCCGGCATCGCACTACTGGCGTTTGGCCTGTGGGGCATCATGACGGTGGTACGAGACACGCCACCGGCCGCCGCAGTGGTGCCAACCACCACACAACCATCGAACGACACGGCGCCGAAGATAGCGGTGTCGCGTGCACTGAGGGTGAGTGAGCGGCTCGCCCCCTTGCCGACCAATGCCGAAAATGGCGAACCAGATCCACCGGCGACCGCGCAACTGCGCGATATACTCGCAGACCAAACAATTGATACGGGTACCGACGCGGCGTTTGCCGAGTTGTTTTCACTGTGGAGTGCCACCTTGAGCGGGTCGCAGCCGCCGTGCTCGCAGGCGCAGTCCCAGGGTTTGCGCTGCGCGTTTCAGGTGGGCTCACTGCGCCTGCTGCGCACGATGAATCGCCCTGCGATTTTGTCGTTGGTCGATACAAACGGCAATGCCCACAACGCCGTCGTGACCGGACTCGACGACACCGCAATGACGTTACGCTTTGGTGCGACCGAACATCGCCTGGCGTTAGCCGACGTGGCCCAATACTGGCTGGGCGAGTTTCTTCTGATTTGGCGACCCCTGCACGGCAATCAAAATCTGTTGCTGCCCGGCACCCGCAACGCGGCCATAGGCTGGTTGCGCGAAACGCTTTCTGTTGTTCAGTCGGTCCCAATTCCTGCCAACGATATTGACTATTTCGATGCAACGCTGCGACGGCAGGTTCAGGCGTTTCAACGCTCACGTCGTCTTGAAGCCGACGGCAAGGCCGGCGTGCAAACGCTTATTGCGATCAACTCGGCGCGTGGTTTGCCCGGCACACCGTATCTGGAGCTCCCCTGATGTCGTTCATTCTTGATGCTCTGCGGCGCGCGCAGACGGTACAAAATGAGACGCCGAGCCCCAGCGGGCCCATTCTGGCCGACCGGGTGCCCGATGCGCCGGCTGACATGCGCCAACGCGCATTCTGGCTGGGCATCGCACTTCTAACGCTGGTAGTCGTGGCACTCGTCGCGTGGTGGTCGGGCCGCGAATCGGCCACACCTTCACCAC